>JAYKHH010000446.1:0-5412 GCA_035285265.1 Leptolyngbyaceae cyanobacterium
CAATAATTTTATGACAGCTCTATTTGTTCTTCATAAATGGGTAATCTAATGTCATCAGCCATGACGCGGCGAGGGTTATCGCTATTCTCAAGGTCATAAGAATGCGTAGAAGCACAGAACTCTGCACCCTCATGGGCCTCTCAGAGGCTGTTTGAAAAGGTTCGGTTTGTCAGGCAATCCCTCGGAGATCCCCCCTACTCCCCTTAAAAAGGGGGGCTTAGAGGTCTAACACTCTTTTAAGAGGGGAATCGAATCGGTTGTACTACAGGCAACAAGACTTTTAAAACATCCTCTCAAGCTAGGGAAACCAACTTGAGAGCGATAGACGAAGGGGCACCCTAGTTATTTGGATTGTGACGACGGTTTAACCGAGTGAGGTATGACCTTTCATTCCAAATCTAAAAAATTAGCTGTTGATTTTTAGAAATTAACCATAGCACTATATGTAGTGCTATAAGCTCATTTTTGCAAGCCTTAGACACCACTTGTAGCGATTTTATTTAATTTAGTTTATTGATTCTAAGGAAAGAGAGTGCTGCTCCGAAGGTTTATCCACTGTATTGAGGGGAAACTACATTGAGTGGCAACTACGAAGGAATGCCCCACTCATTCATCCGTATCTTTAGTAAACTTCGGCGGCAATAAACTAACCCTGGCTAGGGGCATGGCAGTGCCATGCCCTTATGAAAAAATAGTGGGTAGATTCACGCCCAGGACTACTAGTAATACCACCGTCCTTTCCAGGGTTAGGTTAGGTCGTAGGGAAGTTGCTAGAACTTTGCATATAGCTCAACAACCAATTAGCGATCGTCGCTCGACGGGTGAGGCGCGGTTTTAGCTCTTCTACCTTATACCCTGCAAACCCCAGTTGTTCCTTGAGCAATTGCTTGTTTTCTGGAGGAATTGAACGAGTTAATTTGACGGTGGCAGGACGACTGGCAATGAAATCGGGGGGTTCTGGATAGGACTCGCGCCAATCGGCCATTACCTCTGCGTTATTCCACTGATGGGTTTCTGGATTGTAGCGGTATCCTAAACAATGCCACACCAGTTGATTCGCGGTCTGATCATCTAGGTCATCGTTCAAGATGGCCCAAATGGTTTCTGGATTCAGGGGAGGTAAGTGAGTCATCGGTGCGATCGCAAGATATTTTTTTAGAAATTAAATATGGATTACGGTAGGGGCACCTCTGGTGGATGCCCTCATTTCCCTTAATGGAGAGCACCCACTAGGGGTGCCCCTACAGATGGATGCTAGGGGACAATGGTCGCCTTCTAATGGATGCTAGGGGACAATGGTCGCCTTCTAAACTTTTTCCTTTGCGGGGGATGTGATTCCTCTTTGGGTAAGACTGGCTTCCAGTTCTTTTATAAATTGAAAGTCCTCCTCAGGTAAGGGCTGATCTAGCCTCAGGGTTGGTTCTTTCTCCAGAAATGTAAATGCCTGCCGAAATTGCTGGGCACTGGCCTCTATCGGTGCTTGGAAGTGACAGGGAATAATCCGTTGAAAATCCCAGCTTGCTATTTTGTCAGCCCAGTCGAGGGTCTCTCTCGGTGCTTGGGTGAGGATGATCGTCTGGAGAATTGGGGCGACCAAGGGGCGACCTCCTCCCCGCAGGGCTGTGAATGACTGCTGCCAAGTATCTTTCCAACGGAAGGGAAACAATCCGAAGTAGGCTTTTTTGGAGCGATCCGGGGCTTTAGCTGCATCCCGGAAGGTCTCTAGAAATCCTGTGGTTCCCAATCTACTCGGTTGAAAGTAGAGGGCAAAGAGGCAGGTACGCTGCCATCCTTTGCGGCGATTCTCCGGCGTATCCTCCATCGACTCCCAGGCATCTTCGCGGGCATGGAATAGGAGCGGGTAGGGGTCTAGCTGGGCGATCGCCGGAGGATCCTCTGGCACCGCAACCACAGAGTCTGTGACGAGAAGGGTCTGCGATCGCCGATGCAGAAAGGCCACCTCCCCAAAGGCTCCCAAGCCCAGATCAATATCGAGGATGGCGTAGTCAAAATCCTGGGCAAAGGGGGCTTCCTGGCTCCGCTCCGGCAAGACCTGGGTACGTTTCCGAGGAAAGCCCAGCCAACTCAGCGGTAAGTTAAGGGGGTAACTCCACTGATGGGGAGCTACAAACACCTGAGCTTGGGGGAAGTACCGCGCAAATGGCCCCACAAATACCTTATGTTCCAAACCAGAACTCGTTGGCAAGATGATGTATTTCACATCCCCATGGGTTGCCACCAATTCATTCACCAGCCGGATGCACTCAGGGGTTGGTGCCACGGGGGTATAGACCAGCAGTCCCCCCGCCTCCAGTTTCACAACCGTCATCCGAATCGGTACCACGGTGTAGAAAATGCCTTGTAACTGGTCAAACACCCAAATCGTATCCTTGACAATTTCCTGGCGCAGGGTGCGTCGCCTGCCATAGGGGTAGAGCGGAACCGCAAACCAGAAACGCCAGGATAAATCTTGAGGATGAAGATAAATAGGTGGATGATTGGGTTGATTCTGCATCTGTCACTTTAATTTTGTGGCAATGGCTCAGGGTTGGAGGAACCGCTGGAATTGCCTGGAATCTGCCCTGGTGCAGTAAATGGTACGGCTTGCGGATTACCGGGCACCGTAAAGGGAGTATTAGTCGCCGGGGAATTGAAATTTGGGGTGGTAGGAGGCAAGGCGGAATTGGCGGAGGCGGGCAAGGTGGCTAGGGCAACGCGATCGCCCCCAACGGATCGTAGAAAATCCAAAACTTGCACCACATCCTCATAGATCGCGGTTCGGGGAGCATACAGCAGCACCATCCCCGTTGGATTCAGTTGGCGATACCCCAGTAAACGTTGGGTGAGTTGCTCACGATTCACCGGCTGTTGATCCACATAGACTTGGCCTACGACATCTACACTTACAATCAACATCTGTCGGGCTTGGAGGGTACTCGTTCCAGACCTAGGCAAATCCACATTAATGGCTTGCTGCCGTGTCATTTGCAACGCTGCCACAATAAAAAAAGTCAAAATACAAAAAATGACATCAATTAACGGAATCAATTGAATTTGCACGTCATCTGAGGGGGTATCCAGGTTAATCTTCATCGCGATCGCTCCATAGACGGTCAAACACTAAGCTTCCTGAGAGATTAAAAATACTGGCTCTATTTTTCAGGCAATTGGGCAGATACATTTTTCTTGGTGGAATAGCTCGCCACCTTCTGCTGCCAATACTGCCGATAGGCCAGCTCTAACTCATTCCCAGCTTTGCGAAAAATCTTACCCTGGTTGAATATTAATCCCTGAAATAGGCGATAAAAAGCAAGACTAATAATTGCAACGATCATGCCAGAGGCGGTACTAATCAACGCTTCCCCAATCCCTGTGGTGACACCCGCCGTGGACGCAGTGCCAATATCACCCAACCGAATTGTACGCAAGGAAACAATTAACCCTAAAACTGTTCCTAGAAGCCCCAGCAAAGGAGACAGGGCAATCACAGATTCTAAAACCTTATCCCCCCGTCGCATGGACGCTAACTCCTCATCGGCGGATGCCTCCAGAGCCAGTCGAAACAGTTCTGGGTCGGGATTTTGTAATTTTAGGGGAGCATAGAGAAACCGTCCCATCGGCTGATCATCGGCTCGTCGTGCCAACTCTGCGGCGGTTGCCCAGTCTCCAGGAATCGCTTCCAAGACTCGCTCAACAATTTCTCGTTCTTGCGTCAGAATGGTAGTCCAAAACCATAATCGTTCAATAATCACACTTAAAGCCAGAATCGATAGGACAAACAAGGGTCCCATCGCCACTCCACCTTTCTGAAATAACTCTCCAATGTTCACGATGATTTACCTTTGTCGGTTCGTTCCTCACACCAGATTTTAGAGGATGCCTTGAACAAATCTGCAACCAATCTGAGAGGATATCTGAAAAGCTCCCGCGATCGCAGATGCCTAACCTCTTACAGCAAGGGTTCCAGGACAGATCATGGGCGTGAGGTACTGGCTTACTTCCAGGCGTGTGTTCAACTCAGATTTGATATCTGAACGTGCAAGAGACGTGTTCAAAGGATAAAGCTTCCCATGCCCTCCATTTATTGCAGTCAAGCCCACGAAAATTCGAGTGATAGCCGCTTTTGTTATTGGTGCGGCGAACCGTTGGCGATCGCCACCCGTCAACCCGCCACCCATGAACCCATTTCTGAAGGGACAGCCAGCGCTAGTTCAGCCAATGCCAGCTCAGAAACGGTGCTGAATCTGCGCTATCGCGTAATTCGGCAACTCGGCCAGGGAGGATTTGGACGCACCTACCTTGCCGAAGATCTGAGCCGATTTAATGAACGTTGCGTTTTAAAAGAATTTGCACCTCAAGCTCAAGATAGCTATGCCTTAAAAAAGGCAGAAGAGTTATTTGAGCGAGAAGCGGGGGTGCTTTACCAGTTGCAACACCCTCAAATTCCTCGGTTTCGAGAGTTGTTTCGGGTGCAGATCGCAGGACAAGACCGCCTGTTTCTGGTGCAGGATTATGTCGAGGGGCAAACCTATCAATCCCTCCTAGCTGCCCGTCAACAGCAAGGTCAACGCTTTAGTGAACCAGAGGTCATGCAATTGCTCTGGCAACTTTTACCGGTGTTGCACTACATTCATAGCCTAGGCGTGGTGCATCGAGATATTTCTCCCGACAACCTGATTCTACGCAGTTCCGATCGCCTGCCCGTGCTGATTGATTTTGGCGGAGTTAAGCATATTGCTGCAACGGCGCTCTCTGAATTGGCAGCCCCCTCGATTACCCATGCTCGGTATATCCCCCCCACGCTCTTGGGCAAGGTAGGATATGCTCCGGAGGAGCAGATGTATCAAGGGGTTGTGTCTCCTGCAAGTGATCTCTACGCCTTGGGGGTGACGATGCTCGTATTGCTGACCGGACGGCAACCCAAGGATTTACTCGATCCCACGCAGATGACTTGGCATTGGCAACCCTATGTAAGCTTGAGTCCCACCTTAAGTGCGGTATTGCAACGGATGGCCGCCCATCGTCCGGGCGATCGCTACCCCTCTGCCCAAGCCGTACTGGGTGCCCTTCAGGTCAGTTCACCGCCCCCTACTCCAATTCCGACCCCACCGTTGGCCCCTCAGATTTCGCCCATTCCGCCGTCCCCCGTTACCACAGCTACCGTTGCCGTAGCACCTCGCTATCCCACTGCACCCCCTCCCGTCGCTGAGAACCGAGTCAACCCACTGCCTGACCGTCGCCAATCCTCTGGGCTAGGCGGATATTTACTGGCGATCGCACTCATGATCGGCATGGGAGCCGTTGGCTTCTGGGCGACTCAAAATACAGCAGTTTTGAAATCGCTGCTCGATCCCTGGCTCAATCCCGCTAGCTCTCCTAGTCCGTCCACCGCTCCATCTCCTGTCCCTACCC
>JAYKHH010000447.1:0-3156 GCA_035285265.1 Leptolyngbyaceae cyanobacterium
ACTCCTAACTCTTCTATGGCAGTGGCAAGTTTTTCAACAACTGTCTTGGTTAAATCTAACTGCTGCTCAGGGCTTGTCTGGTGAATTTGTGTGGTTCGTTGTCTAATCGTTTCAATTTGCTCAGCAAATTCCTCGACATTCATAGTCAAATGCCTTACACAATAAATGTTGACAATGTAGATGAAACCTAACCAGCCCAGGGAGTGATTTTATGCAGAGTCAACTAGGTTAGTCATTCTGCTGAAAGCATGTAATCAAGCAATATACTTGAAACTCTAAGCTGTTATTCATTTAAATTTCTGAGCTAATCCCCTTACAGCAATGGCTTCAGAGGTTAAAATGTGCAGTTTAGATGCTTAACAGCTTAGCCCTCTTGAACATGAGATCTTGGGCAAAGGCTAATAGCTGTTAAGAAACCATTAACCTTCTCAATACTTGAGCTACATCAGCAGCACTTGGAATTATTTTTTCAAGCGTGTTATCTCATTTCACTTTGTTAACATTGTATGAACTAAATATGCAAATTTGATAAAAACTTCATAAACATTTCTATTGGTTTAATCTGTCGTAAAACTGAATCTGATAGCCCATTGAGTATTTTTTCAGCCTGATCTTGGCTTGGCAATCCCCTAAGAGGATGTTTTAAAAGGTTCGGTTTGTCCTGTGAATCCCTCGGAGATCCCCCCAACCCCCCTTAAAAAGGGGGGCTTTAGAGGTCTATTCCCCCCTTTCTAAAGAGGGCTAGGGGGGATCGGTTTTGCTACGGGCAACAAGACTTTTCAAAAAATCTTCTGAAGGTAGTGTTTTCCAAGTGAGGCGTCACTTCAACAGCAGCTCGGGATTTATAAAGAGGGCGTAAGCATTGCGCCCCTACAGCAGTCAATTATTTTGCAGAAGTTTCCTAAGAACTCCTTAGCGCCACAATGGGGTCAAGCTTGGCGGCTCTTTGAGCCGGAACCACTCCAAAAAACAAACCAATGCCACCCGAAACACTAACGGCGAGAATGACAGCAGTAACAGGGACTCCTGCTTGGAGGGGGGTCGCTGCACCGACCAACAGTAGTCCTCCTACCCCAATTAACGTGCCGATCATGCCGCCCGCAGCGGAGAGAATCACAGCTTCAATCATGAACTGAATCAAAATATCTCGTTGGGAAGCCCCGATCGCTTTGCGAAGTCCAATTTCCTGGGTACGCTCTGTGACCGACACCAGCATAATATTCATAATGCCAATACCCCCTACGAAGAGGGAAATTCCGGCGATCGCAGCCAGCAAGATCGTCAACGCACCCGTGATATTCCCTACAATCGTCAGCGCATCTTTTTGAGTCTGCACGGTGAAGTCGTTTTCCCCGGTCAGCTTATGGCGCAACCGGAGCAGATTCGTAATCTGAAACTGGGCTGCATTGACCGTGTCTTGGCTTTTGGCACTCACCGAAATGAAGGTGAGCTGGGTACCATAGGGAGAAGTACGGCCTACAATCCGGCTAGCCATGGTTGTGAGGGGCACAAAGGCAGAATCATCCTGATTACTCCCTAAAAAAGCCCCTTTGGCTTCTAAAACCCCGATCACCTCAAAGGAGATGCCTCGAAGTCGGATAGATTGAGCCACGGGGTCAGACCTGCCAAAGAGCTTAGTCGCTAAGTCTGCCCCTAAAACCACGACTGACTTGTTTCTTTCCAGGTCTAGATCACTTAAAAACCGTCCTTTAGCAACCTCAAAGCTACGAACTGGGAGAAATTCTGGGGTGGTGCCGACAATCAAGGCACTGGTATTGCGATTGCGATAGGTAACCGGAAGTTGGTTTTGGAGTTGCGGGGCAACCAGGTCAACAGAGGGGACTTGGGTAGCGATCGCCTTCGCATCTTCTAACACCAAGGTTTTAGGTAACTCAAACGTCCGATTGCGTGCCTCACGAGTTCCTGGAACCACAAACAGCACATTAGGGCCAAGGGATTCAAATTGTCCTGACGCATACTTCTGTGCCCCTTGCCCAAGGCCCACCATGGCAATCACTGAAGCATTACCAATGACAATGCCGAGCATGGTCAAGGCACTGCGGAGTTTGTTGGCAGCTAAGGTTTTGACTGCCATTCTGGCGCTTTCAACAAAGTCCATAGACTACCTTTAAGGAATGAGGAAAAATTACCGCTATAAATTATTTGATTAGTTAGGGGCGAAGCATCCGGGACCTATTCTAGAAAACTCTCCAGTTTAACTGCCGGATGCTTCGCCCCTACAAGACATTTAATGGAATTCACGTGATGGAATTCACGAACCTAAGCACGTCCCTAGTTTTGATCAGGGGTGCCTTGAATATCCTTGAGCTTTGATCCTTCGGGAAGTTCTACAAACACCTCCTGACCGGGTTGTAACCCTTCTAAAACCTGGGTTTGATTGCCAATACTTGGCCCAATCACCACTGGTTGAAATTGAGGTTTATTCCGCTGATCTGGCACCAAGACCCCCGACTCTCCCTTACGTGTAACAATGGCAACGGTTGGTACCACCAGCGCATTGGCAACGGAGTCACCAAGGAAGGTTACATCCACATTCATACCAGAGCGTAACTGATCATCACCCGTGGTAATTGCCACCCGTACCTGAAAGGAAGTCACATTCTGTTCACTCACTGCCGCTGGGGCAATCAGGCGTACCCGTCCTTCAAATACTTGATCGGGATATGCCTCTGCCACAATTTCAACCCTTTGGTTCGGTTGGATTTGACCAATATCTACCTCTGGAACTTGAGCTAAAACTTCTAGGCCACTGGCAATGGCCACAATAGAAGTAGAAGTCGCAGATGTGGTTGTAGAAGCAGAGGTAGTCGGCGTTACAAAGGCACCTTGAGTAGCGTACTTCTGAGTAATGACTCCAGAAAAGGGGGCTCGGATGAGAGTATCTTCGATTTGGGTGTCAACAGCTTGGAGTCGTCCTTGGGCTTCTTTGACTTGGGCCTTCGCTAAGTCAATTTCTTCAGGACGGGAGCCTCGTTGTACTTCTTGTAAGCGCTGTCTTCGTTCCTTCACACGGGCTTGTGCCTGCTCCAAGGCTGCCTGGGCGCTACGCTCGTCATTGAGGACTTCATCTAGGCGATCGCGACTAATGGCACCTGCGGTCGCTAAGGATTGGTTTCTTCTGACCCGCTCCCTTGC
>JAYKHH010000448.1:0-3801 GCA_035285265.1 Leptolyngbyaceae cyanobacterium
ATGTGGTGCATCTTTCGAGCAAGTTAACCGGCCAAGAAGCCGAGTTACCAGATAATATTCCCGATCTACCCACGGAGCTGTCCTACTGGGTTGCTAGTAATCTTCATGGTGCCCCCCTAGAGCAACAATCTTTGCTAGAAATGCAAGATGCAGCTTCCCGTCTAGAAAGAGAAGCCGAGATCTTGATGTCTACCCGTAACCATTTAGCCGCACGAACTGCTCTCCAGGATGTCCTCAAAGACACGCCTAGTGAGGATTAGAGACCGGATTCTAGTCGATACCACCCATACCAGTTACGGACTGCTAGCCAACAGATAGAAAGCAGTCCCGCCAGACTGAGGGTTAATCCGGTATAAGGCACTAAAAAGCCAAGGATGGGCAGTACGGCTCCGGTCACGGTGCAGATGACGGCTGCAATGGACGCCTGACGGCGTTCACCTAACCCCCAGGATAAAGTCAAAAGGATTAGGCTGAGTCCTGACCAGGCTAATTGAGCGTCTATCAAGCGGCTGAGATAGGTTAGGGCAAGGAGACAGGCAAAGAAAACACCCCCTGCGATCGCTACATTACGGGGCGTGATCGGCAAGGATAAGTACAGGAGCATCAGCCACCACAAAAATAGAGCTGGAGCGATCAACAGCAATCGAGGCAGCACGCCTGTATTGCGAATCCGCTCCGTGGCGGTGAAAACGCCGAAGGGGTTGAGCACAGAAACATTATCGTCAAATACCCAGGTAAAGGTAGTTCCCTGACCGGAAGCTTTACTTTCCGTGGGGATAATGCCACTGGCAAAATCAGCATTGGGGAAATTAGCATTCACAGTGAGCCGGAAGTTGGAGAGGAGTTGTCCCCCAGCGCTATACACCCAACGAGGCCCACCTTGAGCCTGATAGGTAACCCGAAAGCGAGTTTCTGCTCCGGGTTCTAGACGGAAGGGAAATCCATAGTTTCCCGGATTTAGGGATTGGATACGGCTACCGTCTCTTTCCACCTTGAAGCTTTGTAGAAGGGAGTAACCCGCCGGAGGAGGAACTTCAAAAAAGAAATCCGTGGTTTCATTCAAACGATTCACCACTTGGTAGTCGGCACTAAAATCGGAGCGATAGATGGCCCGATCATCTTGAGGGTTTTTAGTTTGATTCAACTTTACCTGGACTTGCGATCCTGTGAGAGCAAGAAAGCGATTGACCTGGCGGGTATTTTTTACGCGGACTATTTTGCCGTCTACCTGGGTGTCATAGGTATAGGGTTCTTCGATCACGTAACGCACTTGCGGGGCATTCTGCTCTAGGCGATCGCCCGCCACGCTTGCAGCCACCTGGGCTACCCGTGCCTGCTCCCAATGATGATAGCGATTACTCAAGGTCGTACAGAGAAAAAATCCCCCCACGAGCAGCATTAACACCAAGGCTCCGTGCTGGAAGATTCGCAACAAAGCCGAGTAGCGCACAATCCACTCACCAATGAAGATGGCTTGTTCTGGTTGATCGCGACGGAGGGAAAAACTGAAGAGGGCGATCGCAATCCCCAAAAATCCTAAGAGCACCACCAAGATCAGAAAGATAGTTAATAACTGCGACCCAAATTGCATCAGTTCCTGGGGATGGGTCAGATCGGGTAGTCCAGGAATGCCTTGGGCAGATTGAAACATAGATAGAAGATTTAGTAGTTAAGGAATCAGACTACAATTACCCATCACGAGTTTCTGACTGTTTTCCTTAAATGCTCTAATCGAGGCTAATATCTTATGGAAGCAGTAGCGATCTCTGTTTGGATGTGGAGAGAGCGATCTCTGTTGGTGGGGTGTGAGACGTGAGATCGCTGTTTGGGGAATATGGGAGAGCGATCGCGGGTAGGGACGTGGGGCAGGCGATTGCTGCTTGGGAGGTGCGATCGCTGTTGGGGATATTGGGAGAGAAATCGCCTGTTAAAATAGAAACAACTTTGAAGCTTCAGGAGAAATAAATGATCACTTTAGACATGGCGATCTCCAAAATCAAACAATTACCTCTTGAACAGCGCAATGAAGTAATTAAATTTATCGAGTTCCTAGAATTTAAAGCAGGAAACATTGATCTGATTTCAAAAGAGTCAAAGACCACAAAGAATTATCCATTGAGGGGAAAATCCATTACCATTGCTAGTGATTTTGATGAACCTATGCCTGAACTTTGGGAAGCATTAGCAGAATGATTTTGCTAGATACCCATATTTGGCTGTGGTTGCTTCACGATCCTAGTCAATTGTCACAAACAGCACAAGAAGCCATTGAAAATGAAGAATCCCAAAATGGCTTATTAGTTTCAGCTATTTCTGTTTGGGAAGTAGCAGTTAAATCTAGTATCGGTAAATTAGTTTTGCCTTTACCCATTGATGAATGGTATCAGTTAGCGCAAACTCATTCAGGTATAGTCATAGAACCTTTATCCCCCATAGATGCAATTGCTAGTACACAATTACCAGACGATTTTCACAAAGATCCAGCAGACAGAATTTTAGTTACTATCACAAGACGTTATGAAATTCCCTTTCTTACCTGTGATGCCAAGATTTTAAATTATCCCCATGTCAAAACAATTTGGTAAGTATGCGATAGCCAAGCGCGACCTAGAGATGGCTTGTTTGGAATATGGGAGAGTAATCGCTGTTGTGAGGATGATGGGGTGCGATAGCTGGTAGGGATGTGGGGAGTGCGATCGCTTGAAGGGATGTGGGTGCTGAGATCGGAAATAGCTCATAAAAACTTCGGCGGCTATAATGATTAGCAATCTAGTAAGTTAGATTGGCTGCTATGACTCACGCATTACAATACCTCTGTGATTCAGAAGGGCAAACCGTTTCCGTAGTTGTCCCCATTGCCCTTTGGCACGAAATAATGGCTGAGAGAGAAACTGCTTATTTGTTAAGCAGTCCAGCCATGAAAGCGAGATTATTGACCGCTAGAAAACGTCAAGAGGGAATTTCTTTGGAAGCAGCCTGTGAAAAGCTTGGAATTTGATGCAGATGCTTTTGAGGACTTAGCTTGGTGGATCGAAAGCGATCGCAAAAAAGCGTTAAAAATCATCAAACTGATTCGTGAAGTACAACGTAATCCATTTGAAGGCACAGGACAACCTGAAGCACTAAAACACGATCTATCTGGCTGCTGGTCACGGCGGATTGATCAAGAACATCGTCTGGTTTATGAAGTTCTAGACGATAAAATCAGAATTCTCGCCTGCCGGTTTCACTACTGAAAATTTCTAGCTTACTAATTGGCCCGTTCCCAGAGGCGATTGATTTCGTTGAGCACCTCATTGCTAGGAGGGGTGGTCGTCTGTCCGGTTGGATTGATGTCAGCCCCTGGAATATTTTGACTCCAGGGGCTATTGGGTACGGTCTTGAGATCCACAGAGTTCACGATGGGACGAAAGCCGTGTTGAACAAATACCGATTGCTGAGCAGGTTGCGTTAGAAAGTCTAGAAATTGCTTGGCTGCTTTAGCAGTCCCGGCATCAACCTCTCGCCGCACAATCGCTGCTGTGGAGGTTGTCTCAATTGTGGGGTTGAGATAGTAGATTTGATAGGGCTTACTTTGCGTTTTGGAAGATTGCTGCCAACGATAGAGGGCAATACTTTCATAGACGGTCGCCACATCGGCGTCGTTTGGGCCTCTAGTGATAAACTCCTGAAGCAAAATATCCGTGGAGCGAGGCGGCTGATACACAGATCGCTTAATTAAACTAACTAACGGTGAGATCGAGGGATTGTTCAAGCTCCCAGCATTTGGGGCAGTGCCTCCGAGTTTCGACTGTGCCCATA
>JAYKHH010000449.1:0-5570 GCA_035285265.1 Leptolyngbyaceae cyanobacterium
CCTACTGCTGAAGTTCATTTGATGACGCTAATTTGATTACGCTAAATGCATCTTCAAGACCGATTGAGGGGCACGCCGGACATTACATCGAATCGTTTCATGTCCTAGACGGGTACAAGCCTCAAAGCGATGACATCCAGAGAAACCGTAATATTTTCCATCCACTTCTAAGACATCAATGGGTTCCCGTAATCCTTCTTCACGGATAGATGCCATCAAAGCAGCAACCTTGTCGGGGTCATTTTGCCGAAATAAAGGTCGATGAATCTGTTCGATGGGAATTTCTTGAATGCGTTTCATGGAAGTTGACTCCTAATTGCTCTCCCTTATATAAATCATAGTCATAACGAGTACGACTTGCAAGTCAGAGTGATTTTTATCCTAATGCCCCTACGGTCTGACTGTGGTTCGGTGAGGGCTGCTCCGTAAAGCTCCAATTAATTCGTTGCTGCTGTGTCAGTCCTAGGGATGCAACAAGCTAAGATAGACAACCAAGGCGTTGTGTTGGTAAAAGCCCCCCTTTCTATAGGCGAAGCCTTCCCGCAGGGTAGGGGGGTGCCGGTCGGGCGGGGGGATCGACCGGCTCACGGCGAGAAGATCAAACCCTTCCGGACTCACGAGCCAGACCTGAAGAGATCCCCCCTGAATCCCCCCTTAGAAAGGGGGGCGAACCCACTTCCTCATCCGAAATTCATCACTCATGGGTACGAAAGTAGTAGAAATTCTCTCAGCCGAAGAGGTGCGTCGAACTATTACCCGTCTGGCATCTCAGATTGTTGAAAAGTCAGGAGATCTATCAAAATTGGCCCTGCTAGGCATCTGCACTCGGGGTGCTCCCCTAGCACAAATGCTAGCGCGTCAAATTGAAGCCCTAGAACAAGTCCAGATTCCCCTAGGTTCCCTTGACATCACCTTTTATCGAGATGACCTAGACAAGATCGGCCTGCGGACTCCTAATAGGACAGATATCAACTTCGACCTGTCTGGTAAAACAGTTGTCCTGGTGGATGATGTGATCTACAAGGGGCGAACGATCCGAGCCGCTTTGAATGCGGTGAGCGACTACGGGAGACCCGCTGCGATTTGGTTAGTCGTCTTGGTCGATCGCGGTCATCGAGAGCTGCCTATTCACCCAGACTTTACAGGCAAGGAATTACCGACCGCTAAGGAGGAGCAAGTCAAAGTTTATCTCCAAGACATTGATGGCCGGGATGGTGTTGAGCTGATCAGCCCTATCGGTGGTTCTAGCTAAGGTTGCTAGGGATTCAGGGCAATCATTCTCGTACAACAGGTTGGTTTTCATCTCCAATCCCCTTAACCTGAGAGGTAGGAGGTTGAAGAAGGTTAGGGCTTCGACAAGCTCAGCCTGAACGAAATGGATTAATTCTTCGTACCTCTGCACCTGACCCTAATAGAGAGTGGATGATGTTCCAGCAGATTGTAACCGCCTTGTGTGTGCTTGTGATCACAGGGCTGGTGTGGGTAGGAGCCATGCCCTCAGCGTTTGCCCAGACCTCCTCTAAGGTTGCTCCGACCGATCCCATCCAACAAGTTGAAGACCTCTTCCAGCAAGCCTTTGCAGCTACAAACAAGGGAGACTTTGCCACCGCTGAAACCTACTGGACGCAAATTATCGACCAATTTCCGGATAATGCTGCTGCTTGGAGCAATCGCGGTAATGCCAGAGTCAGCCAAAACAAACTAGAACCCGCGATCGCCGATTATGCCAAAGCCATTGAACTCACCCCCCTAGCCCCTGATCCCTACTTAAATCGAGGCACAGCATTGGAGGGCTTAGGACAGTGGCAACAGGCGATCGCGGATTACAATCACGTCCTAGAACTGGATCCCAAGGATCCCGCCGCCTTCAATAATCGAGGGAATGCCAAAGCGGGGTTAGGCGACTGGGAGGGGGCGATCGCAGACTATTATCACGCTACAGAACTCGCTCCTGACTATGCCTTTGCCTTTGCCAACTATGCCTTGGCGTTATACCAGGTGGGGCAAACCGGCAAAGCCCTGCAAACCATGAGAAATTTGGTGCGAAAGTACCCCAAGTTTGCCGATGTGCGCGCAGCCCTGACTGCGGCACTTTGGGCCCAAGGGAAACCGGGTGAAGCTGAAAGCCAATGGGTCTCCGTCATCAATCTGGATTCACGCTACAAAGACCTGAACTGGGTGAAAACGGTGCGCCGTTGGCCCCCAGTCATGGTGACGGCCCTAGACAAATTCCTGCACTTGTAATCAGGAATTTTCTAGTTCAACAGTTTGACCCATGGCTGCCCAAGCTCCTCTTACTTAAGGCTTGGCAGATGGCTGTCAACGTTATCTTCGCCCCTTCCCCCCAATCCTGAGAAACTGTAGCTTCCAGTTCCCCCGAGAATTGGGGGGGTAGGGGGGCTACACAGCCTAGAACTGAGCCAGAGGTGTGTACACAGTAGCTTGAGTAAAAGGTAGGACTGCTATTGATATCCGTCAAGTTTTCCCTGCACCGACAGGCACCTGCTTTGCTAAGCGAGATTTGAGATCTGACATCAGATCATCACCACTACGACGAGCTTCCCAGGGACCAGAGTCAAAGCGACCGATCTGCCACTGACCTTGCATAAAATCTTCGTCTTCCGAGAGGGTGCCACTGTAGTTAATGGGGGCAGCCGAAGACGAGAGATATCGCTTTGTAAAGCGGATATTACGTCCTATAACTTCACCACTCACTTGAGCGTCTCCCAGAGGGCCATCATCCAAAATACTACCCGTGAGCGTGTTGCCACCCTGAATTAGGGTTGCCTCAAAGCGAGTCGGCTCTCCCATTTGCCAATAGGTTCCAAGCCAAGTACCACTCAAGTTTGCCATGCAAGCACCATGAACTATGAGGAGGGCTGAGTTACCTGTAACTATACGGTAATTCCTATGCAAAATACAGGAGCAGTCTTTGTACCTTCTCTAAGTTGCTACCCTAAAACTAGAGTCTAAATCTTCAAGAGGCATTGATTCTAATGTATCTAGTAACGGGGGCAACGGGTGGTCTGGGTCGTAGAATCGTTAAACTTTTACGGGAACGAGAGCAATCGGTGCGGGCGTTGGTGCGCTTAAATTCTCGCTATGGAGAACTAGAGTACCGGGGTGCAGAAATTTTGATCGGGGATCTGCGGCGCGATCGCGATATTGCGAGAGCTTGCCAAGGCGTTCAGTACGTAATCAGTGCCCATGGTTCTAATGCATCGGGGGATGGGGATGCTCAGGCGATCGACTACCAAGCCAATATTGAACTCATTGACCAAGCGAAGGCAGTTGGTGTGCAGCACTTTGTCTTTATCTCCGTCCTAGGAGCAGATCGGGGCTATGACGATGCCCCTGTGTTTAAGGCCAAATATGCCGTAGAGCGCTACCTGCAACAAAGCGGATTAAACTACACGATTTTGCGGCCCTCTGGTTTTGCTTCCAATCTATTACCTTTAGCGGAAAGATTCCGTGAAACCGGGGTTTATCTATTAGTCGGCGATCCCCAAAGCCGTGCTTCCATCGTCAGTACCGATGACTTAGCTCGAATTGCCGTAGAATCAGTGACTATTCCTGCTGCTCACCGCCAAGTACTCAACGTCGGAGGCCCAGAAATTCTGCAGCGACGGGAAATCCCTGAGGTTTTCAGTCGCGTTTTTAATCGAGAGCCAATTCTGATCAATCCTCCCTTACTCGTTATCGATGGAATTCGGAGTCTGCTGGGTTGGTTCAACCCTCCTGCCCAAACTGCATTAGGAACTTTGCGAACCCTTCTAGCCAATGAATTTTTCTGTACAACCGATGAAATTTTACGTTTAGAGTCTATCTTTCAGATCAAAATGGAATCCCTAGAGCATTTTTTACGGCGCTATTTCAATCTTTCGACTTGACTGTGCCTGGTCATGAATTTCAGGGTGGGGTAGGGGTCGAAATAAAGCGGTTATTGGACTTCTGAGTGTAAAACGTGTCACAGAAGCCAGAAGCAGGGCACACTTAGTGTATGAAAGGGAATAGGGGCATCAACAACGGGGCATCAAAAACCCAAGTTTATGATGCCCTCGACATACTAAAGAGCAGCTTACGGATTATCTAATGGAAGTCAACTATGTCTGTACCCCTGCCGCCTAATGAAGTGCAACGATTGCAAGCACTTCAGAGCTATCAAGTTCTTGATACTCCAGCGGAAAAGGAATTTGACGACCTCACGCATCTAGCTGCCTATATTTGTGGAACTCCGATCGCCTTAATTAGCCTAATAGATGCCAAGCGGCAATGGTTCAAGTCCAGGGTGGGCTTAAATGTACCAGAGTTTGATCGAGATCTGGCTTTCTGCGCCCATGCGATCTTGCAACCTGAACCCTTGATCATCCCAGACACGCTTAAGGATGAACAATTTGTCTCCCATCCTTTAGTCACCTCTGAACCCCAAATTCGTTTTTATGCGGGGGCACCCCTAATCAATCCCCAAGGTTTAGCCATGGGAACGCTTTGTGTCCTTGATCGGGTTCCCCGGCAGTTGGGGGCTTCCCAAATTGAAGCCCTGCAAGCTTTAGCCCGCCAAGTAGTAATCCATCTGGAATTAAGGCGTCATGTGTCCTCGCTGTCTGCAGAGATGCTAGAGCACCAGCAGATGGAGCGGGAGTTGCGAGAGAGTCAAGCTCGATTACAGTTACTCAACAGCATTTCTACGGGGCTGACCCTAGGTATCTCGGTTGAGCAAGTCATTCAACGGGTATTAAAGCAGATTAGTCAATTTTTCCCCCATCTGCGAGTTGCTTACTCAACCATCAATGATCGGGGGCACATGACGGTTGTACACACGAAGGAACCCCCAGGAATGCTTCCCCTGACAGGGGTTGTGATGCATTTGGCTTTGGCACCGGAGTATCTCAATTGTTTACGCCGAGGGGATGTATTCATTGTTAAAGATGTGGAGCAAGATCCCCGTGTTTCGCCGCTCCTGAATGTGATGGTGGTCGGGAGTATTCAAGCCATTTTGGATGTGCCTTTACAACACTCCGATCAGCTAGCTGGAGTACTCTGCTTTCATGCATCCCATCCCCGCACTTGGAGCCAACATGAAATCACTGCCCTCACGGAAGTAGCTCAATATTTAGCGATTGTGATTCAAGAAGCTCGGACGCAGCACGAGCGCAGGCAAGCAGAAGAAGCCTTACAAAAACAGGCCAGGACATTAATTGAACAAGCTCAACTTCTAGACCTTGCCGATGATGCCATTATGGTTCACGACCTGAAACATCAGATTTTATTCTGGAATCAGGGTGCGGAGAAAATGTATGGTTGGTCTAAGCAAGAAGCCTTGGGGCAAGTTGACCTCATCCTGCTACAGACCCAATACCCTCAACCTCTACAGGTAGTTGAGGCACAACTCCTGCAACAAGGACGATGGGAAGGCGAACTGGTTCACACCAAGCGAGATGGTACCTCTATTACCGTGGCAACCCGATGGGTGGTTCAACGCAATGCCCAGGGACGACCTTCGGCAGTCCTCAAGATTAGTAATGACATCACGCAGCGTAAACGCATAGAACGACAAGTCGCTGCCCAAT
>JAYKHH010000450.1:0-4829 GCA_035285265.1 Leptolyngbyaceae cyanobacterium
ATGAGTGGCGAATTGAATGTCAGACGCCTGGACTTGAGGCAGACGGTCTGCTTGCTGTTGGGTGGTAATAACCGATCCCGAAGGAACATACTTGCCCGGTGGAATTTCCACATCTTGGATCAAGGCATGCATCATTACGATACAGCCCTTACCAATCCGGGCATTAAATACAGTAGAGCGAAAGCCGATAAAACAATCGTCCCCTACGTAGGCTGGCCCATGAATGAGGGCCATGTGGGTAATGGATGAATTATTGCCAATCCAAACGGAATAGGAGTTTTGATCGTCTCCGATGACCCGACCTTTTTCTAAACCGTGAATTACAACGCCGTCTTGCACATTAGTGCCGGTACCAATGTGAAAAGGACTGCCTTCATCTGCCCGAATGGAAGTGCTAGGAGCAACAAGAACGTTTGCACCCACTCGGACATCCCCAATAATATTAGAGAAAGAATGGACGTATGCTGTTTTATCTATCTTAGGTTCAGCTAATTCTTTCGACCAAGGGGTTGGGGGGGCTGCGTAGCTACGGACTGCCATAGCATAGGTTCTCCTAGATTAAAATTTTGTAAAGATTAAATCACAGCTAGGGCTGGTGACCTGAGGCAATACAGCTAGGGTGGGGTTCAAAATAGCTTGACTCTTGCACAAAAGGAATAGCCCATTCGGGTTTGCAGATCTAGGTTATGGGTACATCGTTATGGGTACATCAGAGCGGGTTCGCCTGCCCACTGCACCTTGTTGGAATGTACTGTTCTGTCGTGATACAGTTCTGGCTCTGCTTCCACCACTGGGGATGAGCCACACAACACTTTTCACTGGCATTGGTTTTCACGGGTATTAGATGACTGAACAGGCGATCGCTCCATCTTTGGCAGGGAATCCTGCCAAAGACTGGATTGAACAGTTGTCAGCAACACTATGAATAGCGACCTTCGTCTTTTTTGCTGTAGAGTAGGCCATCACTTACATTGACGGTGTCAATAATCCCTACTACTACAGCATCTAGAGGACGCACTTCGCTACCAGGACTCTGACGGGCAGCACTCCCACGACTAATAAGTACCCACTCATCTACCCCTGCTCCTACGTTATCGGCTGCTACCTCATATTTAGGGAGGGGCTGTCCTTGCCCGTCTAGAAACTGCACGAGCAATAGCTTGGCACCTCTAAGGCTAGGGTCTTTGTGGGTACTGACAACTGTGCCGCGAACTCTGGCAATTTGCATCAGGTTTTACGGGCGTCCAACGGGACGAATACCACTTACACTTTCACGGAATTGCTCAACCGCTTCGGTATAACGAATCGGTAGTACATACTCCAGGTTTTCGTGGGGACGAGCAATAATGTGGGTGGATAGCACTTGTCCACCACTGACTCGCTTCACGTTATCAACCCCAGCAGCGACTGAGGCTTGTACTTCTGAGACATCGCCACGCACAATCACGGTGACGCGGCCACTGCCAATTTTCTCGTAGCCAACCAGGGTAACGCGAGCAGCTTTCACCATCGCGTCAGCAGCTTCCACAACAGCGGGAAAGCCTAGGGTTTCAATCATTCCAACAGCAATTGCCATGAGTTTTATCCTTGATGAAATTTTAATATTAGGGGGAAGAACGTTTGCAAAATACCAATTGCTTGAGTTACATGCGGAACTGCTCAACAGCTTCGCTATAACGAATCGGTAGAACGTACTCCAAATTCTCGTGGGGACGGGCAATGATGTGAGTAGACAAGATTTCGCCGCCATTGACACGCTTGGCTGATTCGATTCCAGCAGCGACCGAGGCTTGTACTTCCGAGACATCGCCTCGGACAATTACGGTGACGCGACCACTCCCAATTTTTTCGTAGCCAACCAAAGTCACACGAGCGGCTTTCACCATCGCATCAGCAGCTTCCACAACAGCAGGAAAGCCCTTCGTCTCAATCATTCCGACAGCAATTGGCATTTTGTTCTCCTAAAGAATCATCGTACAAGGCTCTGATGAGAATATCCGCAGTGATCTCCTTCATCCGAACCGGGGATGAAGCGTGTCATTTCTTGATTTCATCAAAGTTCTTAGTATTAATTTAAGAATAGGACTGATGTTGTTACTTTGGCAATATAAGTAAAAATTAGGATATTAAATTTTATGCATTAAAGAACGTTATGTTTGATCCCTTGATTCGCTTGATAACTGGAATTTGAGGGTAGCTTCTCGATTCTTTACATTTTGAGCAAGTTTTAGAGGTTAAGAAAAATCAAGCATGGCTTCAGCTAACCGCTTCTGTAGTAAGGCTTGCAAAAATTTTAACTATTAAGATCTGGCGGTTATTTTAGGGTTGGATAGGCTTATTGATAAAATTAATAGATTAAAGTCTATGGTTTCATCGTTTATCATTTACCAAAGACTGGGAATGAGGTAAGCCGTGCAGTTTCTAGGGCGATCGCTCAAAAACTGCACGTTTAAAACTATTTGGAACCCAGCTAAACATAAAATATAGAGTTGATGGCAATAACTATATAGAAATATCCATTTGGCTAGATAAAGCTCCCTGATTATTTTTGATAAAACCCTATGGACCCTGACTCAGCCCCTTAGACTTCTGAGCAACAACTGCTGAATGATGGTTGATGGCTATGCCACGAGCATTGGTTTTTGGCAAGACCCGGTGTGAATACTGGGTTCTGGGTGAGGGATTAGCGGGTACTCGCTTTTCTTCTAACTTGCTAGGGGACTTGCTTAAACAACCCCTGAGGGAAGTATTGATATACCTCCATAATCGCTAATGAAATTTTAATGGTAATTTCCATGGCTCAGTTCCTTCTACAAATGAGTTGGTGGGTTCCTTGTTATGGCTTGTTAGGTGCGATTTTGACCATTCCTTGGTCTGCTGGCATCATTCGTCGTACGGGCCCCCGACCTGCGGCTTACTTTAATCTGTTGATGACCATCTTGGCCTTTATCCATGGCTCAGTTATCTTCCGAACTATCTGGGGGCAGGAACCGCAACAGTTTCTCTTCCATTGGTTCAGCGTTGCCGATTTAAACTTGACCTTTTCCCTACAGATCTCGGCGATGAGTGTGGGGGCTATGGAATTAATCACGGGTTTAAGTTTGCTCGCCCAATTGTTTGCCCTGGGCTATATGGAGAAGGATTGGGCTTTGGCCCGCTTCTTTGCGTTGATGGGATTTTTTGAAGCAGCCATGAGTGGTCTCGCTATTAGCGACTCCTTACTCCTAAGCTATATGCTCTTGGAGATGCTAACCCTTTCCACCTACTTGCTCGTGGGATTTTGGTATGCTCAACCTTTGGTGGTCACGGCGGCGCGGGATGCATTTCTCACCAAACGGGTGGGGGATGTCTTATTACTCATGGGGGTGGTCGTGCTCTCTACCCAAGCGGGTAGTTTGGATTTTCCCGACCTCTACGCATGGGCAGAAACGGCAAACTTAAACCCGACGGCTATTAATCTACTCTGTTTAGCTCTTATTGCTGGGCCGATCGGGAAGTGTGCTCAATTTCCCCTCCATCTCTGGTTGGATGAAGGGATGGAAGGCCCAAATCCCGCCTCGATTTTACGAAACTCTGTGGTGGTGGCTTGCGGTGCCTATGTCTTGATTAAACTGCAGCCCATCGTTGCCCTCTCTCCGCTGGCGATGGATACTCTCATTATCCTGGGGACGATGACGGCGATTGGGGCTTCTTTGGTGGCGATCGCCCAAATTGATATCAAACGGGCTTTATCTCACTCGACCAGTGCTTACTTGGGTTTGGTCTTCATTGCCGTTGGTACTCAATGGACTGATTTTGCCTTAATCCTGCTCTATACCCATGCCATTGCCAAGGCATTGTTATTTATGAGTATTGGCTCTGTCATTGCTACCACTGGCAACCAAGACCTCACAGAATCCGGAGGTCTCTGGTCGCGGATGCCTGCAACCACCACCGCTTTTGTGGTCGGTTCAGCCGGTCTGATTGGACTCTTCCCCCTCGGTACCTTTTGGGCAATGCAAGTGGGAATCAATGATTTTTGGACAACTCAACCCTGGTTGGTCGGCGTAGTGCTTCTGGTCAACGGGCTGACCGCTCTAGGACTCACCCGTGTGTTTCGCTTGGTATTTCTGGGAACCCCTCAGCCTAAAACTAAGCGGGCTCCAGAAGTGCCTTGGCCCATGGCGGTACCGATGGTGTTTTTGACCGTATTCGCCTTCCTCCTCCCTTGGACAATGCAGCAATTTTCCCTACTCCCCAGTTGGGATTTGCTGAACCTACCCGCTATAGGACTATTGGTACTCTCTAGCCTGATCGGCTGCATGATCGGCGCTAATATTTACTTACATAAAGCCTGGTCAAGATCGATGTATTTGCCGTGGAGATTGGTTCAGGATTTTCTGTCCTATGACTTTTATGTCGATCGGCTGTACCGCTTTACGGTGGTGGGTGTGGTGGCGCTCATTTCCCGATGGAGCAACTGGTTTGACCGCTATATGGTGGATGGAGCCGTCAATCTGGTCGGTTTGGCATCGGTTTTCGGTGGAGAAAGTTTCAAGTACAGCGTCTCCGGTCAATCCCAGAGCTACTTGCTGACCATTCTTGTGGGTGTCAGTCTCTTGGGTTTACTCATGTCTTGGTTAATGTGGTAGGTCAGGGATGTGGTAAGTCAGGAGTCAGAAGATGCTTAGTGCTTTGATTTGGATGCCGGTGGTTGGTGCGGCCCTCATTGGTTTTTTGCCCGGTGTAATGACTCCAAAGCTGTCTCGGTGGCTAGCTTTGGGAGTCGCATGGTTTGTGCTGCTGTGGACAGGTTTTCTGGGAAGTCAGTTTGACCTGGGCGACACAGG
>JAYKHH010000451.1:0-4736 GCA_035285265.1 Leptolyngbyaceae cyanobacterium
AAATTCCGGCTTTGACCTTGACAGACACCTACCTCTGCCATCGTCATGGTGCGTTTGAAGCGAATCCCAAAACCAGTGAACTAGTTCATCTGCAATCCGGTCGTCACTGGCGACAATGGAACCATGAGTGGTACCGTCAGCATACCCATCCCGATGGGATTCGCTTTGAGATCCACGAGGCATTAGACCGACTTTACACCCAGGGCTATCGAGCCACAAAAGTCATTATTGCTAGACGCTACAAGGATTTAATTAGTAGCTATCTTGAGCGCAGCACTCCCTGGCGGGGGCAAGCAGACTCTCCTCGACCTCGACTCTATGGATTGCCCGTAGAGTTTAGCTCCAGCTCTGAGACAGATCCGTCCTGGGAGGTCATTAACTTTCAACTTGACAAGGAACCCGGAGCACCCGTGCGCTATCCTTATTTTCGTTTATTCGAGTAGGCACCCAAGGGATTTTGGATACTTCGACTTCGCTCAGTCCAGGTTTTAGATTGGCGATTTTGGATTGGCTGCACCCCTAACGGGATGTGGCTTGAGCATTGTCAAACTGTTGCTGGGCGATAGAGATTCCGACTCCAAGCAGCAGGGGCCGCGCCAAACACCCAATCCTCATGCAATCCAAAATCTAAAATCTAAAATCCAAAATCTAAAAGTTGAGCCAAACCTGATAGGAGTGGGCATCTTAATAGTTATGCATCATGCTTCGATTCGGACTGCCAATATTCATCGTGCGATCGCATTCTATGAACAATTAGGATTTGTCGTTCAGGAGCGCTTTACAACTGGTTATACACTGGCTTGCTGGATGGAAGGACTGGGAGGGCGGATTGAATTGCTGCAAATCCCAGAACCACATCCCGCACCCGATGCATTCGGGGACGAGCACTATACAGGCTATTACCACTTGTCCTTTGATATAACCCATATTGCGCCGACGCTTCCAGACTGGTTAGCGGCCCTAGCGGCCCGTTTTGACCAAGCGACAAGCTCAAATCCTGAACAGATTCAATCGTTAAAGATTCTGTTAGAACCGACTCAGCAGATGATTGGTGAGCACGTTTATGAAGTAGCATTCATCGCAGATGCAGATAACTTGCCCCTGGAGTTTATCCGACTGATCAAGTGATGTACCATCGTGGGTCATCGACCTTGGGTAAACGGATGCCTCCTCCTAGAGTTTCGGAAGTGAGTTTATGTCCAGCAACTCGTTAGAGGTGTTTGTCGATAATTGGTCTTATTTAAAAGCAGAATTACAATGGCTTGACCGAGTATTGATGCTGGCAGTGGCTCGACAACGGAAAGAAACCAAAGAAATAGAGCGGGTGTCACAATCCAAGGCGGATCGAGTTACTAGCCACTGGTGGAAAGGGCTAGTGGTCTTGGATGAGGAAGCTGCCTACGACGATTGTAGCCAGCGAAAAACTGGACAGGATGGAAGTCCACTCCCCAAGGTCGGTCTTCAGCAGCAGATTGAAGCACGGGTTGAGACAAGCCGTCACCAGGGGATTTTTCTGGGCTTACCTGCCCTGCGAACTCGGTTGCAGTTGAGTACCTTTGAAAAGCACCTGATTCTTATGGGGCTAGCGCCAGAGGTAAATCGACGGTATGCCCGTCTCTATGGCTATCTCCAAAGCCGTGATTTGCCTCCAGACCTGCGAGTGACCCAGGAGACTACACGAGGTAACTCCAAATCTATCCCGTCCAGTGTGCCGATGGATCTACCAACGGTGGATCTACTGTTAAGGATCCTCTGCCGTAATGATATTGAATGGCGTACGGCTCGTACTTGCCTAACCAGCAGTTGCGCCTTAATGCGGCATAACTTAGTAGAACTTATTGCCTCCCCAGAAGAAACGTTTCTCAACCATCGCCTCAAACTTTCCGCTCCCTTCGTTAATTATTTGCTGACCGATACCCCCAGTCCTGAAGCTCTGGAAACCCTGCTTCAGACTGCCAAATCAGCCCATAATCCATCTCCAGTTTCTAGCCTCCCCCGCTACTACAGCGTGCTCACTCCCTCCAAAAAATTGCTGGTGGCTAGCAAAACAAAAGCTACAAAATTTGGCCCGGAGTTAGTGTTGCCACCCGCTCTGCTCACGGCCCTAGAACATCTCTGTCATCGGGTTCAGCTCTGTGATCAGGTGGATAGTCAGTGGGCTTTCCATCGCTCAACGCCGATGCATCCTCAAGCTGCACTCCAAACTGCCAAGCTGGGCAGCATTGCCCTCTTAACGGGAGCTTCCGGGACTGGCAAAACCGCAGCCGCGCTGGCGATCGCCCAAGCTTTAGAAACTGACCTGTTCTGCATTGATTTAGCCCTGATTAATCCCAGGGATATGTTAGAAGTAATTCAGGATTTGGGTGAGCGATCGCCCACGGTACTGCTCGTCAAATCAGCTCAGCTTTGGTTAGGACGTTCCTCGACTTTAGAGCCTGCTGTGATTCATCAATTTTTCCAGCAGCGCTGTCAGCGTCCCAGCATTACCCTCCTGAGTACCCGTTTTCAACAGGCAATCCAGCGGAAATGGCAACAGCAGATAGAGCAGGTTTTGGTCTTCCCGCTTCCCGATGAGGCCGCTCGGTTAAAGCTGTGGCAGCAAGCATTCCCCACCCAAGCACCCCTTGACCCTGCATTGGACTGGCAACTGTTGGCGCGTCAGTTACCGGTGAGTGGCGGAGAAATTCAGGCGATCGCTAGGGAAGCTGCCTTCTACGCTGCTGCCGAAGCGACTGAAACAGAATTGAGACTCGACCATATTCTTCAGGCTTGGAATCAAAAACCTAAGCCCCATAATAGGTGTCAGGTGCCAGGCGGTGCCCTGAGCTGGTCGAAGGGTGTCAGGTGTCAGGGAAGAAGTGTTTAGGGACAGAACTGACGCAGTTAGGGATTCAGGTATTGGATAAGACTCAGGTATCAGGAAGATGCGGAGGTGGAGACAGGAAAATGTAGCCTTTGAATCAAAATTAGGGCATTCTAAAGGTTAATTGTTAACGTAACTCAACTTACCCCTCTCGATAGATTGCATTCAACTGCCCTTACAAAACAAGCTTAACTAGGATTTCGTCTGTGTTAAGAAATATTGTGAGCCAGCGCTCTTTCTAGTTCTAAAAACTGAGATTACTTTCATCATGGAGTAGCTCTTTCAGTTTTTGACCCTCGATTTTGGAGTCCAGTCCCCTATGGATCAGCATCAGCGAGAATTGCGTCATGCCGCAGCACAAGCATTTCTTGAGTCCCTCGATAAGCTGCAAGAAACGCTAAACTCTGCTGATCAACCCCCAGAGGATCCCAAGCCTAAGCCTTCTCCTGAAAGTGCTAACCGTAGCCATGCGCCTAACCATACCACCCGCACCTTATCTCCTTTACCCAAGCGAGATAGAGCTAGTTCTGTGGCCTTTGATCTAGCTGCTTTAGAGGATGCGGTAGCCGATATTGAACGCTATATGCAGTCTCATCCCCAATCACCAGAGATTCAAGAAGAAGAATAACTCTCTTGCAAATAAGGAAAGTAGACGCGCATCCCCTTTTCAAATACCCTCTGAGTTGCCTGCACGGACTCTTCGGTCAAGACAATCCATATAAAACCTATATTCTTAGTAAGGGTTGCCCTTGGGCCTTCTTGTCTTCTCCGAAGATATATGATTTTCAGGGAAGACCCCAGTCACCTGTGGATTGTCGCGGCATAGGAAAAACCGATGGTGGACACAAGACTCATCCAGCAGCTACAGATTCAAAACTTTTTGTCCTATGGTAGTCAAGGGGAAACCATCGATTTACGTCCATTGAATGTCATCATTGGCATCAATGCGTCTGGAAAGTCAAATTTGATGGAGACGATCGCCTTCCTCCGTGCTCTCCCTCAGGATTTAAGCATTCCGATTCGAGAGGGGGGTGGTGTCCGAGAATGGCTGTGGAAGGGCGATCAGCGAGTGCGTCAGTCAGTACCAACCGCACACATCAAAGCGGTAGTAGCCTATCCAGATGGAATTATGCCCTTGCGTTATCGAATTCAGTTCACAATGTCAGGGCAGCGCCTAGAGATTGTGGATGAAGCCATTGAAAATGAGCATCCCATTCACCAAGAACAGGACGTTTATTTTTTCTATCGCTATCAAGACGGCAATCCCACCTTGAATGTGCGAACCGCCCTGGAGGCTAAAGCGGGAGAAATCCGAGGTAGAAGTCGGCGATCTTTGCGGCATGAAGATTTGAAGCTAGATCAGTCTGTACTTTCTCAGCGCAAAGATCCCGATCAATATCCAGAATTGACTTACTTGGCGAATCAGTTTTCTGAAATGAAGTTGTATCGAGAATGGAATCTGGGGCGCTATACACCGCCGAGACTGCCCCAACAACCAGACTTGCCAGAAGACTTTTTACTGGAAGATGCCAGTAACTTAGGCGTAGTGCTCAACAATTTACAGAGTCGGATTGGCACTAAACGATTAGTCACACATTTGAAAAAATTTTATTCACCCATTGAAGAGATCATTCCTAAGATTTCGGGTGGAACCGTACAACTTTTTATCCGAGAAGAAGGATTATTAGATCCGATTCCAGCCACACGCTTATCCGATGGGACGTTACGGTATCTTTGTTTGCTCACCATTCTCTGTCACCCCACCCCACCTCCCTTGATTTGTATCGAGGAGCCTGAACTGGGGGCGCATCCTGATGTGTTACCCGCGATCGCTGAATTGTTAATTGAGGCTTCTCAGCGGACTCAACTGATT
>JAYKHH010000452.1:0-5002 GCA_035285265.1 Leptolyngbyaceae cyanobacterium
TTTGCAACCTGTTTTAGATCAAACTTACAAATTGCTGTTGCGTAGACTTTCCCGGACTTCCATCAAAATCAGCCCTAATTTATTTTTGCCACTCCCATCTTTGCCACAGCCCCAGTAGTAGTCAATCGGAGAGTTTTCAACCAGCACTTTCTCACCCGTCGAAAGCAGAATGGCTCGAATATCGGCATGGGTTTGGAATTTACATAAAACCGCTTGCCGCATAATGTCATCCTTCACCTGCTCCCAATCGGGGCGTAAGGGCAGGGCGCGATCGCGCCCCAGATTAGCCGCATCTTTGGGTGTTTTTCGCTGGCGTACGGTTTCTAGATGGGGTGTACCCACAAACTTTTGTGCTTGAAAATAATGCTCACTGGTAGTCCAATAGAGTTCATCAAGGACAAAGCCGTGGGCTGAGAAATTGGAGAAGCAACCGTAGGGGATTTCGCGTTCAACGTAAAAGTAAATAGTCATCGTGACTCCTGGGCAATGAATGATTTTAGATATTGAGGGGGAACGTGCTCGACCAACCACACCCCATTTTCTGAGCAGTAAAAAGGAATTCCAGCTTGGTGCATGGCAGCGGCATCAACGGTGAAAATTACAGGGCGACCGTGGCGCATTCCGACTTTGCGAGCTGTCTCCATTTCTGGGGACAAATGCACCTGATGGCGCGACATTTTGAGGAGTCCAGCTTGGAGAATGGCGGGCACGGATTTCTCGCCAGTGCCGTGATACAGCACCGCTGGCGGAATTTGCGGCTCTAGCTGAAGATCGACGCTGACACTATGGCCTTGATTGGCTCGGATTTTAGTTTGCGTTTCATCGAAGGCAAATCGCTGCTTATCACTGGTGGCAACGACGGCTTCAAGTTCTGCACGGGTGACAGGAAACTGATGGGCTGCACAGGCAGCTAGCAGGCGATCGACGGTGACCCAACCACCGGGGGCTAAGGTAAGCCCCAGATTTTCTGGAGTGTGCCGCAGATGCTTGCTTAGGTATTTACTGATGTTGACGAGACGTGTATTATCCATTGCCCATCACCTTGCCGCAGGAATCTTGAGGGTCAACGCATTGATTATATACTACAAGTATTACATTTGTAATCTGGTGGGTAAGTTGAGGGGGCAACGCTGTCTAGGATTGACTTCTTTTCAATCAACCAACCCTGCTTTTTTAAGACGCAAACAGATTTCCTGCCATCGCAGCTTTAGTGGCATCCATTAGAACCAGATATTCCGATAATTCGGTCTTCAATCCGTTGAACAAGATAGGTAGACTGGAGTAGTGAGCCTGGAGTAGTGAGCAAAAACTGCCAGCAGAACAGCATTGAGAGGCAAACATTGAGTTCTAACCTATGCTAGGAAAATTCTTTCAAAAGCCAACCCCTGAGCAGGGCGATCGCGTGCCGCCGGGACAACATCTTACCAAGGGCTTCCCTGTTCTCACCTATGGAGACACTCCCCAGGTCAGTCTTGAGACCTGGGAGTTTAAGGTGTGGGGACTAGCAACGGAAAAAACCTTTACCTGGTCAGATTTTATGGCCATGCCCCAGAGTGACTTTACCGCCGATTTTCACTGCGTTACCACTTGGTCAAAGCTGGATGTGCAGTGGACTGGGGTCAAGGTTTTGGATTTTATGGCCCAGGTGGAAGTGGATCCCCAGGCAGTTCATATTATGGAACATTGCTATGGTGGCTACACGACGAACATTGCCATGCAAGACTTTCTGCGGGAAGAAAACTTTTTTGCCCACACCCTATTTGGTGAACCGCTCCCCCCTGATCATGGTGGCCCCCTACGACTGGTTGTACCGCACCTCTACGCCTGGAAGAGTGCTAAGTGGATTAATGGACTAGAGTTCCTGGATCAAGAACAGCTTGGATTTTGGGAGCGCAATGGCTACCATACACGGGGAGAACCGTGGGCAGAGGAGCGCTATAGCAGTCGCTATTTTTAGGGCTTAGACACAAAACTTCTCGACACACCGCACAAATATCTCCACTCCCATGCCCAAGGCGGTTTCATCGAAATCAAATCGAGGGTGGTGGTGGGGATAGGCTAAGTCCTTGGCGGGATTGGCGGAGCCTAGAAAAAAGTAGCAGCCAGGAACGGCCTGGAGGAAAAAGGACATATCCTCACCTCCCATCGTTTGGCATTCTGGCACCACGCCGACAGGGGTTTCTAGGACAGTTTCTGCGACAGAACGCACTAAGTCCGCGATCGCTCCATCATTCACGACCGGGGGATACAAGGAATAATGATTGAGGTCGTAGCTAGCCCCGTAGGTTTGGCAAACGCCTGCAATAATCTGTTCAACTCGTTGCTTAAAGAAGCTTGCCAAGGCGGGATTAAAGTAGCGCACGGTGCCGCTCATCTTGGCAGTATCAGCAATGATATTATTCGTCGTTCCGGCGTGTAGCTTACCAACCGTCACCACCGCAGCGTCTAGGGGGTTAACATTCCGCGCCACAATGGACTGCAAGGCATTCACTACTTGAGCACTGACCAACACCGCATCTACAGTTTGATGGGGCATCGCGCCATGCCCTCCCTGACCCTGAATGGTGCAGTGAAACGTTTCCACGGCGGCCATTAAAGGCCCACTCCGCACCCCAACGGTGCCTAAGGGTAGGTTATTCCATACATGCAGTCCAATGATGGCATCCACCGTGGGATTTTGCAGCACGCCCGCCTCAATCATTGGTTTGGCCCCCCCTGGCCCTTCCTCCGCCGGTTGGAAGATGATCTTGACCGTTCCGGCAAGGTTCTGACGATGCTGGGCTAGATAGTAGGCAGTTCCTAGGGCGATCGCTACATGCCCATCATGGCCACAGGCGTGCATCTTGCCCTCATGAAGGGAGCGATAGGAAACGGTATTTTCCTCCTGAATGGGCAGCGCATCCATATCTGCCCGAATTGCTAAGACAGGGCCGGGACCATCTCCAACAATCGTTGCCACAATCCCGGTATGGGCGACTTGGGTTTGGTGTTCAATCCCCCATGCTTGCAATTTTTGGGCAATAAACTCAGCCGTCAGTTGCTCTTTGAACCCTAGTTCAGGACGTTGATGGAGCCTTCTACGCCACTCGACTAATTGAGGTTGCAGGGCTTGAATGCTGGATCGGATGCGAGAGACATCCACCGAGGGGGCAGGGGGAAAGGTAGAAATCATGGTTCAAAATCAGAGGGTGAAGAGTAGGACAGAAATATTTAGGGCTCGTTTTAAGATTGACGCCTATTAACTCGATTGCAGGGTGAGTAGTGAATAGAGCCAGGGAGCGATCGCCCCTCTCCTCACGGAAGAGCAATAATGATTGTGGACGAGTTTGGGAGAGTCAGTTTTAGAATGTATGTAAATGGTTAGGCAGTCAGTTTCATGCCTAATGCTTTTTAGGCACTGTAAATACTTCCATCTTAGACTAACGCCATCGGGTATGCGCTCTAGCCTCACTGGGTAACGGCTAGCAGTCGGCTCTGTAGAATCTTACCTATGAGCCTGAAAACCTATCTATCATTAAAATTAGAGCAAATGGAATCGCAGCTCAACCATGAATAAAGTTAGTACTGCCTATATACTTTGGTGTTTCTTTTTCCTTCCAGGACTCCATCGTTTTTACAACGGCAAAATTGCTTCCGGTTTGCTGTGGTTCTGTACTGGTGGTCTTTTGGGGATTGGTCAATTTATCGACCTATTCCTCATTCCTAACATGGTTGAAGAGCACAATATTCTGTATCAGGCGAGACATGGCCTGTCGCCTGCGGGGGTACCCTTGCAACCCGCGATCGTGGCGGAGCGAGTGGTGAAGCCAACCCGTGATCAACTCATGGTGAAGTTAACCCAGGCTGCTGCCAAGCGAGGGGGTAAGCTGTCTGTCACCCAAGCAGTTATGGATACTGAGATTACCTTTGCTGAGGCAGAGAGCACCTTGAAAGAGATGCTCAAAACTGGATATGTAGCGATCGAAAATGACCCCCAGACGGGGGTAGTAGTCTATGAATTCCGGGAACTGTAATAGTTGACAGGACTTACGCAGTTGGGAGTTTTTGAAGGGCTGCAGCCCTTCAAAAACTCCCAACAACCCTACTCATTCATGGCAATTACGTAAGTCCTAGTTGAGATGGATGGGCTGTACTGAACCTGGGGCAAAATGATATGGTTTCAGTAGATTAATGTTGAGTAGCTTAATTTTTATTTGCAATTTTCTTGGAAAATGTAGTTCGGTGTTAGTCTACCTAAAGCTTCTAACCCAACCCCTGAAGATTTCATTTTTAAGTCAAGCAAACAGGTCAGGAACGTGACACAGGCTTCATCTCAATGGCGACAACTGGTTAACCTGACTCAAGCTCTATCCATACCTAAGTTCCCGTCTACTCACCTGTCACTGCAGCGCTGGCAAGGCTCAGGTCGTTGGCTGTTAGGTGTAGCTGGGGCAGGAGCCTTGTTGCTATGGAATTGGAGACTGGTTCTAGCGATCGCGAGTGGCATCTTGGTGATGACGCTGGCTCAGGCTTTACAGGTCTGGAACTGGCAGCCTGGATGGTCTCGTCTCCGTAGGTTGTTCAGTAGTACAAATCGGCCCTTAGTAATGGTGGTGGGTAGTGGGGCGATCACCACTTTTTCTTCCTATATGGCTTTGGCAATCTGGGCGGATTCAGGCAGTTTCTGGATTGCCTTAGGGATGACCCTGCAAGGGATGGGTACCCTCGCTGTCCTAGGAATTGGGCTGGGGCAACTCATGGGTCGTCCGGCTCATAGAAAGGATCTGGCATTTGGCGATCGCCTCAGTCATCTGACGGATGCGAATCCGTTAAAGCGCTTGATCGCGGTGCGGCAGATGACTCGTTTGGTGAGCAGTGCTGCTTTGGAACCTCAGCAATGTTTGGAGATCGCAGACTGTTTTCGCTTGATGCTCAGTCAGGAATCGGAACCTGTCGTGCGGGATGCAGTTCTGGATGGCCTACAAGTCTTAAATCAGTCTCGCACGTTAGCTTCCGGACGTGC
>JAYKHH010000453.1:0-9135 GCA_035285265.1 Leptolyngbyaceae cyanobacterium
GATCAATATTGCCACCGGGTTGAAAGTAGAGGTTTAAACTGATCTGTCCTTCACGGGTTTGGGAGTAAATCTGCTGCAGTCCCTCTGTGGCTGAAAAGGCTTTCTCCAGAGGTTTTGTGACCGACTCTATAGCAACTTCCGGTGACAATCCTGGAGAATTGATACGCACTCCAATCCGAGGATAGGTAATGGAAGGCAGCAAATCAACGGGTAGACGAGCTACAAAAAAGCAACCCAAAATCACGACTGCTAAGGTCAACATCAAGGTGCCGATATGCTGCCGAATGGCGACCCGACTCAGGCTCACTCCCCTTTCTTTAAGGTTCTGCATCCCTACGGTCTCCCTTGTTGAGGTTTCTCGATGGTTCCGGGTTTAGATTGTGCTGGCGTTTTTGATTGGGAAGGTTCTGACAAAATACTCAGTCTGACGGGTTCTCCAGACTTTAGGGGCTTGGCGCTGCGGGCGATAAACTGCTCTCCCGGTTGCAAACCTGATAGAATCTCAACTTTGCCATCGGCGCGATCGCCCAGAATCACTTCCCGCACTACCGCCTTGGCTGCTTTCCCTTCCCCGGCAATCACAAATAAATTGGCGTTGTTATCCTGACGGCGGTTTTGTCTGGATTCCTGTTTTGGAGTTTTTTCTAGAGCCTTATCGGACGCTTTCCCTGAAGCTCTCTCTGGCATTTGGAGGGCAACTTGGGGGACAATGACGCGCTGATTGACCGGGGCTACAAAACTCACCCGTGCCAGGAGCCCACTGCCGACGGTGCCACTGCGATTGGGAATCGTGACTTCCACCGGAATCAATCGAGACGTGGGGTCAGCAACGGGGGAAATACGGCTAATTTTTCCATCAAAAGACTGATTGGGAAAGGCATCCAGGCGAACTTGAGTCGATTGCCCGACTCGGATTTGCCCTAGTACCAAGTCAGAAATCTGAACGATTACCTTGATCCGGCTGAAATCCCCTAGCTTCAACACTTCACTGCCGGGTTGGATCAAGTTCCCCGTTTGGGTCATGCGTTCCAGCACCACACCAGAGATCGGAGAGGCCAAAAGCGTGTAAGAAAGGCGTTCTTGGGCTTGCCTGAGAATGGCTTGCTGGGCAGCTACCCTAGCCTGGGCCGCAGCAATCGCTTCTTGTTCCGTTGCCAGTTGCGCCTGGGTAGAATTGAGGGCTTGTTGAGCAGTTTTGGCGGCGGTTTGGGCTTGCTCTGCGGTTTGAGCCGCGATCGCCCCCTCCCGCCCTAACCCTTGCAACCGGGCTGCATCTGCCTGGGCTTGCTGTAATTGCAGGCGTGCTTCTTCCACTTGAGTCCGTACGTTTGCTACTTGCGCCTGTGCCCTTGCTACATCGGACTTACGAGCCGCCAGTTCCGCACGAGCCTGATTGGCTGCGGTGACTAACAAAGCATCATCCAGTTGCGCTAGGGTTTGCCCTTGGGTAACGCTGTCGCCCACATCCACCGTTAGATTGAGTAACCGCCCTTCCGCCTGCGATCGCAGGGAAACCTCCTGGAACGGTTGGGTCGTACCCGTATATTCCAGATCAGATCGGAGGGTACCCGTTTGAGCAATTGCTACATCTACAGCCGTGGGTTGGTTGAGATCGGAACCAGGGCGGCGCGATTGAGCATCCGCTTCATTCTTGGGCAAAATCCCACAACTCCCTAGGAGGAGTAACAAACCACTGAGGGTGATTTTCCCCCATAGACCTGACAGGATGCGTGGGGCAGTAGTTGCCACCAAAGCCTTGCCAGTTGACCGATCGGCAGATCTTAGAACGAAGGTTGGAAGCATTGGTGTCAACGGGTGAAAAATTGAGCCGACAATCAGGGTAAGCGAAGAACGCTCCGCTTAAAGTATCTTAACGTGAAGTCTTCAGGAGTCTAGATAGGGACGAAAAGCTGGTGCTCAGGGGACAGCCTACTCCAAACGGAAGGGCGCAATCAGGATGGGATTTCGCCTTCGTTGTTTAGACTGTGAGCGCCTAGATTAAGTTCAACTAGATTCAGTTCAACGTTCGCAGGTGAGATTTTTGAAGCTGCACAAGTAGTATTCCTCAATCCAAGGATGAATTGCCAAGGATGAATTGCTAAGGATGAACTGGGGAAAATACCGTTGGTGCTAGAAAAGATTCAGGGATCTGGGTAGCGTCCTTGGGCAGATTTTCTAATGAGCAGGACTTACGCAATTGGGGATTTTTGAAGGGCTGTAACCCTTCAAAAATCCCCAAAACCCCTATTAATCCGTGGGAATTGCGTAAGCCCTAATTAGTTAGGATCCTAATTAGTTAGGATTAGAGGGATCTGGACTAGGGAATGAATCAGGGGATGGACTAGGACTGACTCCGCTCGCTCCGGGCCAATCGTTACGGATGGGAAAAGACTGGTCTGGTTGCAAAATAATCCTGCGTTGGCTCATGACCCGAATGGCTAAACCAAAACCTGCGCCCATAAAGGCAGCGATCGCCGCCGTCACCAGTAATGCCTTACCTAGAGACTTCTTGCGTACGCCACCCCCTTGGCGGTCAGGACTGGAGGATCGGGGTTTGGAACTCGCTTCTGAATTAGGCTGCTGTAAGTTGGGCAAGACCACTTCTGAAGGACGCGGAGCAGATTGAGGACGCGGAGCAGATTGAGTTGGCTGTTTGGGAACAGACCCCGTGGATTGCGGAGTTCCTCCTATAAACAGGGTTTTGTAGTTCCCAGTCGTTTTTTTGGCAATGGCTGACCCATCTGCACCATACTCAGGAAGCAGAGATAACCAATCTTCTAGGGTTTGCGGTCGCCCTTGAGCGTCCATCTGCATCCCCTCGTCAATTGCCTTTTCTACACTCAGGCTGAGGCTGGGTTGGAGTTGTCGCAGAGCTGACAGGGGAACTCGACTGCGAAGGGAAGCTGCGATCGGAGGTTGCCCCGTCAACACATAGTAGAGAGTCGCTGCCAAGGAATAAATATCAGTAGCTGGAGTAGAAGGTAATCCCGGCGACAACTGTTCAATTGGAGCGTATCGAATTGCAACACTATCCGATTGTAGTGCTGCCAAGGAAGGCGGAGCCCCTCCTTCAGGGTCAACCAAGGCAACCCCTTCAGAATGGCACACGATGCTTCGCGGATTCACTCCTTGATGGATTCGGCCTCGCTGGTGTAGCAAGCTTAATGCTGAACCAATCTGACGCACATAATTCATGGCTTGGGGTTCAGGTAGTGGCCCACTCGATTGAACCACCTCTTCAAGGGTCTGCCCTGCTTTGTTATCCATCCTGAACTACCGATGCGGTTCTCCAGTGCATAACCATGAATCTTACACTAATCCTTCTAACTCAATTTCCTCAACAATTTGTAAACCCCGTGGATCGCCAACTCTCAATAAAGCTGCCTTAGCATCTTCTTTTACACCCAATTCTGGATCTTCTGCAAAAGCTTCAATCAAGGCATCAATTGCAGTTGCATAGATAACATTGGAGGGAAGTTCACGACAAAGTTGACCAATTGCCCAGGCACAGTTGCTGCGAACGGCTGCCACTTCATCTCTGCGTAACCCCTCAATCAGCGGCGGAACAGCAGCTATAATGGCTTCATAGCTGACGTCTGCCATTTGAGCCAACGCACTAGCAGCCCATAACCGTACTGCTGAAATATCAGTTTTCAGCGCATCTGTTAGGGGAGCTAACGCCTTAATGTCCCGACAATTACCGAGAGCCCAAACTATCCCCTTGCGGACGTAACCGTTCCAATCACGGTGCAACTGAGTTACCAGGGGTTCTACTGCCTCTGAACTGGGATTGCGGCCCAAACCGTAAGCGGCACTCACCCGCACCAACGGGCACGGATCCGTTAACAAGTGCATGAGATGGGGAATCGCTCGTCTATCCTCTAGGTCACAAAATGCTCGGGCAGCCAACATGCGTTGATTGGCTTCCGGTGCCTCTAATAGGGCTAGCATTGCCTCTGGGTTAGGCTTTGGCACTTCCAACTCAGCCTCAATTGCCCCCATGTGATCCAGGGGGCTTTCCAGCTCAGCCTCTATGTCCAAAAGTAGTAGTTCATCATCGTCATACATACTGTCACTTTAACAGCACTTGGTGCTCTGATTTTGTCCGTCTACAAGACTTACTCAACATTAATTCTTTTAAACCTGAGGGGATAGACACAGCGCAAAAGACGCAGAGAAAGGCATAGAATTCTTCACTTTAAAGATCCAAAATCCCCTGTTCCCCGCCCCTGTTCGATGCTACTCTCGACACCGCCTAACACTCCCTTAGACTGCGCTCAGGGCAGGCTTCGACTGTGCTCAGACCCAGCCTGACACCCGACACCCGACACCTGACACCTGCCCTGTGCCTTGAAATCCATACCAAACCCCCATTAACCAGAAACCATTGACACTTACTACTATCGGTAGATAGATCCTTAAGACGAGAGGTGCATAAACTTTATCTAGTCGTTTTTTAGACGGATTTTGGCTGTTTTGGATTTGGCCATTTTTGATTTAAGAATAAAATTAAGAGACACTCCTATGAATGACATTCGCGTAACTCTCATTGAGGATCATGATTTAACTCGCGTGGGTTTGCGAACTGCCTTGCAACAGCGAGGCGGGGTGCAAGTAATTGGTGAAGCAGCTAATGGCACGGAAGGATTAAAGTTGCTGGAAACCTCCAAGCCAGATGTAGCAATTGTGGATATTGGCTTACCAGATATCGATGGGATCGAATTGACCCGTCGGTTTAAGCAAGCAAGGGCTGAGGCAGGAGATGGGGATCTGACTGCCACCAAAATCATGATCCTAACGATGCAAGACAATGAAGATGCAGTCTTGGCCGCCTTCGCCGCAGGTGCCGACTCCTACTGCATGAAAGATGTACACCTCGATCGCCTCCTAGAGGCGTTGCAGGTGACTAACGAAGGAAATAGTTGGATTGACCCCTCAATCGCCCGCATTGTCCTCCAACAAACCCACCCCACTCAACCCATCGAAGAGCACGGGGCCACCGTTGACCTGAATACGGTGGCGATCGGAGCAGCCGACCCCGAATCTATTCAAATGATTGAAGCCTATCCTTTGACTGAGCGAGAACTAGAGGTATTAGAGTTGATCGTGGCAGGATGCAGTAATGCGACAATCGCTGAAAAACTCTACATCACCGTTGGAACGGTTAAAACCCATGTCCGCAATATCCTAAATAAGCTTTGTGCCGATGATCGCACACAAGCAGCCGTGCGAGCCCTCCGATCTGGATTAGTCGGTTAATCATTAAGAAACTCCGATGCAGTTCTCTTGCTGACAGAGATCAGTTGCTAAGGTATATAGCAGTTTTCAATTGCATTCAAGATAGATACCTGTAGGGATGCACGGCCTACTCTCTACAGGTATTTCACCCCACCACAGTTGTTGACTTTTCTTTCGTAAATGAGAGTGAAATAAAGCTATGACGACCCATGATCTGTTCATGCTAGTGTTACTGCTCAGCCCTGGTATCTTGCTTTCGGCGCTGATTATGGCCGCTTTTGCAGCAGGGGGCTAGGGGACTTGCGCGAAAATAAAATCCCCAGGATGCGTTACGGCTAATGCCCAACACATCCTACGTCGGGCACATTATTGAATTACAAATCCCTAGAGGTAGGAGATTTTAGACGATCAACGCTTTATGGTATATTAACCTCCGCCAGGGATTTTTTATTAAGTTTCTAAGGAGGATTCTCCCTATGACAGACTTAAACCTAAGCCAAGAACCCAAGCAGAGTTCAAGGAATCGAGAAGAGTCCCCAGCCTCCGCTTCTGCCTACGTTCCCCTCGGAGAAGCAATCAAGCGAGGGTGGGATTGGGTTGTGTTTAGCTGGAGTATGTTGCAACGTCTCGGTAGCTTTCAGGAGGTGGTTCGCACCTTTGTAACGGTGATTTCCTTACTCACGAAGCGAACTCTAATTCAATGGGGTCTCCTGAAGAAGGGGTAATGAGACGCGGTGTTTTACAATTGTGAACAATTTGATTTTGTTTCTAAGCTGGAATCGAACTGGCAAATCATTCGCGATGAATTGACCCATCTTCGAGAAAAGGATTTTATTCCTTGGCCTGAAAGGTATTTATATGGAAAAGGCTGGAATACCTTTGGTCTCTATGCCTTTGGAGTCAAAGTTGGCAAAAATTGTACCCTGTGCCCAGAGACCACAAAATTGGTAGAGCAGATTCCCGATTTAACTTCAGCGGGCTTTTCTGTGTTGGCACCTGGCACCCATATTGCCCCTCACACGGGCTATCCCGATGGACTCCTCCGCTGTCACCTAGGCTTAGTAGTTCCAGAAGATTGCGCTCTACGGGTGGCTGATCAAACAAAAACCTGGACAGAGGGCAAATGCTTAGTCTTTGACGACACCTCAGAGCATGAAGCTTGGAACCGGGGGGCCACGACCCGGGTGGTTTTACTGATTGACTTCAAAGCTCCCATAGGTTTGTTGCCAGTGCCTGAACAATCGAAACAACCAGGGTTACCCTCGATTTTTGGATTTTTGAGGCAGTTCAAAAAATGACTGGGGCTTAACACCGTTCAGGCTCACCTTAACTGCTCACCCTGCCCAGAGGGTCTAATTTCCACTCACCTTGTCTGAATAGTTCTGTTGAGTTAACGCTTGACTCATGCAACCTAATAATTCTTCTGCTGGTAGAGAGGCAGATAAGATTTGAGTAGTGATCGCCTGGAGTTGCCCAACCCCGCCGCAGTTCTGTAACTGGTCTAGATCTGCCAATATAAAAATCAAGGGTTTAGACTCGATCTGATCCAAGGTTCTGAGTTGCTCGACTAGCATGAAAACGGCTTGAGACTCAGAGAAAATGGGATCTAAGATGGGCTGTTCTAGTGTAGACTCCTGGTTAGGGTTTAGGCTATCCGCGTTTGAATGATGCAAAGAAACTAAAAGCACATCCACACTTTGGTGCTTGAGGTGGTGCAAAATTTCTGCCCACGAGTCAGCAATCAAACCCCGATATCCAGCCGTCTGCACATAGTTCACTAATAATTGCAAGCTTTCAACCTTGGCAGGTTGGTTGGGACGTGGAGTCTCTGTACATAGAGGGCTCAGGAGCTTAAGGGCATCTACTACTAAGATCCCTGGCCTCCAGCTTGTTCCAGACGCGACTTGAATCACCTGCAACAGTGCATCCATTTCCGGCTTTTGCCCCGCAGACAATTGCTGTTCAGATACCGCTAGACAAGGAAATACAGAAAGACCTGGAATCTGATTGGCGGCTTGAGTAATCCCTTGCGTTAGGGTAACGAGTGGGCAAGAAACCAACGAGCTATGGTGACTGAGTTGGGCGATGAAGGAAGTTGGGTTTGCGATCGCAGCGTCCAGCAAGACGATATTAATCTTCCAAATCCGAGCTAGCAAACCTGCCTGTTCTAGGTCATCCACTTCTAAGATTCGGTAATGATGCAACTGTAGGAAGCTAATCAGTTCTGTCTTGTGGTGTTCTTCATGAGAAGTCGGTGCGGCATGACCATCCCTCACATATAGAATAATCAGTTGCTTGACAGATTCCTCTGGAACTTGAGGCAAGCTTTTTAAGCCTGCTAGGGCATACTGCAACGCTTGGCGATTGATCGGTAAACTCAAGAAGCCATCCGCTCGATTCCGATAGGCTTGTTCTTTATCCGCTCGGGTTCCTGTGATCACAATTTGCAAGTTGCGGGTTTCTGTACCGGACTTGAGGAGCGTTAATACATCCCAGCCTGAAAGGTGGGGCAATAAGGGATTGAGAAAAATCACGCAGGGTTGTAGACGGCGCGCTTTTTCTAGGGCTTCCGTACCAGAGCGGGCGATCGCCACCCGATATCCTAGACTGCTCAACTGCTCATTCAAGGCTTCAATCAAGGGAGGAGAGGCTTCTACAATCAAAGCTAAACGGCTGATCGGAGGAGCATGCATTGTATAGGAGGAGCTAGGCCATGTCCCTGGTGGCCTCTGATGAGGGTCTAAGTGTTCTTCATCTGATAATGGCAAACCCAGATTTTGTGGGGGTCTGGGGGGTAGGAGCAGGGTAAATTGGCTTCCTTGCCCCTCTTTCGAGGTAAAGGTAATATCTCCTCCATGCAGGCGAGCCAGACGTTGGGTTAAGACCAACCCTAACCCTGTCCCTTCAAAGCGACGGGTGAGCGGATTCTCCAGTTGTTGAAATTTTTGGAAAACCAAGTGTTGTTTCTCAGCCGGAATACCAATGCCTGTATCCCAAACCGTAAAGGCTAGCCAACCTTCCCAAGCACTCACCTTCAAGCCCACCTGACCATCCACATCTGTAAATTTAAGGGCATTAGAAAGTAGGTTGACAAGCATTTGCCGCAGACGCATTTCATCTGCAATCAGGCTATCCAAACCAGGTTCAATCTCTAGAATAATCCGACTCGCCAAGTTTAGTTGTAGGGGTTGGGGCGATTCCACCGTTGGCTTGAGTTGGGCAGCTTGTTCTAGAGCGCGATCGCAAACCCCCGCAATCATCACTGGTTCCAGAATTAACTCCAGTTGCCCAGTCTCCATGCGCGTCAAGTCGAGCATGTCGTTGACAATCGTGATTAAGTGGCGACCACTTTGGTGGATCAGCTTCACATACCGGGCCTGACGTTCGTTGAGATCTCCTAACACTTGTTCCTGTAGGAGACTAGACAAGCCTAAAACGGCTGTCAGGGGGGTTTTCAGCTCATGGGTAATACAGGCCAAGAATTCGTCCTTCAGACGGCTAAGCTGCACCAGATCAGCATTTTTAGCCGTCAACTCCCGGGTAACTTGCTGTTGCTCGGTGGTGTCCTGGGCCAATACTAACCACAGGGTTTCAGGTGTAGGATTGGTACCTGCATGGGACAGTAAGCCCGATGACAGTCCAGTTCTGGAAACGGACGAGGGAGTCCCATGGTCCGTTAAAGCCGCCAGGTGAAAATGATTGGATACTTCCTGACCTGACGAGGATGTGAAGGCCACCTCATATCCAGGCTTACCGGGATCTGATTTTCTAGGGGAGAGGATTAAGTTGAGCGGAATTTTAGTAAACTGCCAAATTCGTTCTTGACCATTATTCATAGGGCAGGTGCAAATACAGGTATTTTCCTCATTACCTGCCTGACAACTGCCCCCAACCATG
>JAYKHH010000454.1:0-3938 GCA_035285265.1 Leptolyngbyaceae cyanobacterium
CGTCCAGAAGAGGAGCCTTGGCGACCTTTGAAATTCCGGTTGGAGGAAGAAGCACTGAGTTGACGGCCTTGGAGTTTATCGGGATTCATGGCTGGACACATGGAACAGCCTGCTTCCCGCCATTCAAACCCTGCTTCTAGGAATATTTGGTGCAATCCTTCAGATTCTGCTTGCTGTTTGACTCGTTCCGATCCAGGTACCACAAAGGCTTTAACCCCCTCAACCACATGGCGACCCTTGGCAAATTTTGCAGCTTCTCGCAGGTCACTGATGCGGCCATTAGTGCAGCTTCCGATAAAGCACACATCCACCTTGGTGCCTTGGATGGGTTTGCCAGGAGTTAAATCCATATATTGGTAGGCTTCCTGGGCGATCGCCCGTTCGTCTTCAGGCATCACCTCTGGGGTAGGCACGACTTCATCTACGGCAATGCCTTGACCCGGTGTAATTCCCCAGGTGACCGTAGGAGCAATTTCAGCGGCGTTCATCACCACCACATCGTCGTAAACCGCATCTTGATCACTACGGATACTTGTCCACCAAGCTACAGCTTGCGCCCAGTCAGCATCTTTGGGGGCAAAATCCCTGCCTTGCAGGTACTCAAAGGTGACAGCATCGGGGTTGATGTAACCACATCGGGCACCGCCCTCGATCGCCATGTTGCAGACGGTCATCCGTTCTTCCATCGTCATTTGCTCAAAGGTGGTGCCTGCAAACTCATAGGCATAACCCACCCCGCCCTTTACTCCTAAGGTGCGGATAATGTGGAGAATCACATCCTTGGCATAAACACCCGGTTGTAGGGTGCCATTGACTTCAATTTTGCGAACTTTCAGTTTAGAGAGAGCCAGGGTTTGCGAGGCGAGCACATCCCGAACTTGGCTGGTGCCAATACCAAAGGCGATCGCACCAAAAGCTCCGTGGGTTGACGTATGGCTATCCCCACAGGCAACCGTCATTCCGGGTTGAGTTAATCCGAGTTCTGGGGCAATGACATGGACAATCCCTTGACTTCCAGACCCAACGTTATAGAAAGTAATGCCATGCTCTTGACAGTTCTGTTCTAGAGCCTGCATCATCTCTTCCGCCAAACTATCCGCATAGGGACGAGCTTGATTGTCGGTCGGGACGATGTGATCCACCGTAGCGATCGTCCGTTCGGGAAATAGCACCTTCAGCCCCCGCTCTCGAATCATGGCAAAAGCCTGAGGGCTGGTCACCTCATGGATTAGGTGTAGACCAATAAACAGTTGAGTTTGACCGGAAGGCAAAATCCCGACCGTATGTAAGTCCCAAACCTTATCAAATAATGTCCCTTTGCTCATGATCTTTAGAAATGCTCTATGCGTGTAGGTTTCAATTTTATCTCAAACCCGCAGGAGGATTTTAGATGACAGCTTGGCTGACCTCTGAGCCTGCAGTCATGCGGTTGTTATGGCTTGATGCAAGCGCATCGATCCAGCAACTTCTAGCAAAAATTAACGTCTCTTGTGAATCGAGGAGCAATCTGATCTACCTTAGGTTTATGGCCCACTTGACCTCTGCGATAAAACTAAGAGTTACCCGCTGATGAACCTGAAACGTGGGTTACGGTATATTTATCTCCGGTTTATTCGACTGAAAGGAACGCCGGCTGAAATTTCTCTAGGCTTGGCAATTGGTGTATTTTGGGGGATGTTTCCGTTGCCCGGTTTGCAAATGGCGATCGCCATTCTCACGGCAGCCCTCCTGCAAGGCAGTAAGCTAGCGGCAGCAGCCGGAACTTGGTTGAGCAACCCTTTGACGACCCTACCCCTCACTGCCTTAAATTTCCATATTGGACAGCTTGTGCTAGGTCGTGACTTAGAAGACTTGCCAGAGGTTCGTCTTCAGTCCCTTGAGGGGATTCAACAATTGGGCAGTGAATTTCTCTCTAGCTATTTGCTGGGTTGCCTGATTGTGGGAACTGTGACGGGTACCGCCACTTATATTGCGGGGGTTCCCATAGTAAAATCAATTCAGCATCGGGCACTTAGGCGGCGAATGAGCCGCAGAAATGGTCAAGCTCGGATCAGTTAATCGCCTCGTCAGACATATAAGATACATTGCTAGAACTATACAGTGAGGTATCGTAATTTTCTGAGGGAGCGGATTTACCCAATACATCGTCCTGAGGTGTGATCCTCAAGGTGTTATCTAGCTGAGAACGGCTGATTGAGGCAAGGCGCGTGCAACAACCCATCTATCTCCTCCAAACCATGTTTCAGGCAATTAGTGAAGCCCCAGACTTTCCCACAGCCCTAGGGATTGCCCTGCGGATGGTCTGTGAGACGACAGGCTGGAATTATGGAGAAGCTTGGGTTCCCCGTGCAGATGGTACAGCGCTGGAGTGTAGTCCTGCGTGGTATAGCAATGCCAACCAGTTTGGTAATCTCCCTCCTGCCATTGAACAATTTAGAGCCTCTAGCCAAGACATGATCGTACCGTTTGGCGAGGGTCTGCCAGGGCGGGTTTGGGTTTCTCAGCAGCCAGAATGGATTCATGATGTTTCTAGTTTGTTGAGTACTGCTTTTCTCCGCGCTACACTTGCTCAACTTGCAGGATTGAAGGCAGCATTGGGAGTTCCGATTACAACTCCGATTAAACCCCAACAACCGGAGCATGACCTGACGGGCGAGCGCCAAGTCATCGCAGTTCTAGTCTTTTTCATGTTGGAACCAAAATCCGAAGATAAACCCATTGTGGAACTGGTTTCAACAGTTGCCACTCAACTCGGTTCGGTGATCCGGCAGAAACAAACAGAGGAAGCACTCCGACGGGCTGAGGAAAGATATCGCAGTATTTTTGAAAATGCTCTAGATGGCATTTTTCAGACCACACCAGATGGGAAGTATATTAGTGCCAATCCTGCCCTGGCCCACATCTATGGTTACAGTTCACCTCAAGAACTGATGGCTGGTTTAGCAGACATTGAACATCAACTCTATGTTCACCCGAGTCGTCGTAGCGATTTTGTGGCCCTAATGCAGCGCCATGACGCAGTTTCTGGCTTTGAATCTCAGATTTATCGCAAAGATCTGAGCGTCATTTGGATCTCTGAGAATGCCCGTGCCGTGCGCGATCACAATGGTAAGCTCCTATACTATGAAGGAACCGTAGAAAATATTACGGAGCGTAAGCACGCAGAGGAAGCCTTACGCAAAAGTGAAGCGAAAAATCGTGCGCTCTTGAATGTTATTCCAGACTTGATGTTCCGGATCAGCAAAGAAGGGTGCTACCTGGATTTTAAACCTGTCAAGCAGGATGATGAGAGCCTGACTCCCGATGAAGTAGTAGGTCGAAATTTATTTGAGATATTGCCGCCAGAGGTGGCAAAGCAAGCACAATTTCATGTAGATCAAGCTTTGAAGACCAGCGAGATTCAAAGGTTTGAGTATCAGTTGCTGGAACAGGGAAGCCCCCGTGATTACGAAGCCCGTCTCGTAGTTTCCGGTGAAGATGAAGTGTTGGCAATTGTGCGTGATATTACGGAGCGCAAGAAGATTGAGAGCATGAAAAATGAGTTTGTCTCGATGGTGAGTCACGAACTCAGAACCCCGCTCACCTCCGTGCGAGGCTCCTTAGGGCTGATTATCGGCGGGGTGGCAGGTGAGATCCCAGCGCAGGCTAAGGCCCTGATTGAAATTGCCCATAAGAATAGTGAGCGCTTAGTACTTCTGATCAATGACATTTTAGATATTGAGAAAATTGAGTCCGGTAAAATGGACTTTCATTTGCAGCCGCTGGATTTGATTGCACTGGTGGAGCAAGCGATCACCGCCAACCAAGCCTATGCCGATCAACATGGGGTCAAGTTTGTTTTACAACCGACGGTATTAAAGGCGAAGGTGAATGCCGACAGCGATCGCCTCACCCAAGTGCTGACCAATTTGCTTTCTAATGCTGCGAAGTTTTCCCCA
>JAYKHH010000455.1:0-4347 GCA_035285265.1 Leptolyngbyaceae cyanobacterium
GGTTACCGTTAAACCTCCTAGGAGTCCCTGGAACAGAATGAGAGCGAGGGCAAAGGTTGCCATCCAAGGAAGCCAAGCAGGTAGCCGTTTGCGATTCCATCCAGCTAGACCTACCAACAGGAGGGACGATAGACCCAGCAACCCTGCATCCAGACGGTGAAACCACTCTAGAAACACCTGAAGGTTCATTTGCTGGCGAGGGACTAACTCCCCGTAGCACAAAGGCCAGTCAGGGCAAGCAAGTCCTGCATTCATCACCCGCGTTGCACTTCCAATTGCCATCAACACCAGCGTTGCGATCGCCATTCTAAACACCAAGCGGCGAATTCGATCTTGGGGATGGGATGCATCTAGCGCATCGACCTCTAAACGCTTGTGCTGGAAAACAGAGTTAGCCATGGGTTTTTCGTAATGATTTGCAAACTAAGTTAATCAATCGCGTGGGTAATGACTCACCCCAAACCTAGCATTCATCCTTCAAAAATGTCTGACTTTAGACTCTTACTTTAATCATGTTGTCCTCAGATCTGAAAAGCTTTAGGAATTTTTTCGGTTTATCTGCAAACATTGAGTTAAGTTACAGTTAAATCAAAACTTTAGGGTTCTTTTAAGCATTGCCAGAGTGTTTTTAAATCCTTAAGGTTTCTCTCTAGATAGGTTGACGATACTGGCCTTGAATATCCAAAGAACCTCTGTAAATTTATCTTGAGGATGCCTTTCTTCCTATTGCATAGAGAAGCAATGAAGAGGTTTAGTTATTCCTCATCCCTAAGGCAGTGATCCCAAAGAAATAGCTAAGGATTTGTAATCATTGCTGTCCTTCTTCCTACGACTGCTTTAACTTGGTAAGTAAAATGGACAAGACCTCATGACCCGTTAAAGTAAGGTATCCTTAATCCTCCTTTGTGTATCGAATGTAACTATTAGTAAAAGCCTATGCAGGATTAAGTTGAAATTGTCAGCTTCAGAAGCAGTCTGAACCACTGGCCGTCAATACCTCAAAAACTGGCTCCCATCGGTAACCCACGACCCAATAGGCTGTAGAGCTGACCCACTCACGGGTTTACAGGTGAGATATCAACCCAGATTCAACTTCTTCAAATATCCTCTGCTTAAGTTCATTGAGACGTTTTGTAGTAAAAATCAACAAGCTGTGAATATTCCAAGTTCTATCTACACCATGTTGGCCGGAATTATCCTGACGCTTGTCAGTCTTTGGTACGGCCAAAACCACGGGCTAATGCCCCAAGCAGCCTCTGAAGAAGCCCCCTTAGTGGATGGCCTATTCAATGCCATGATGACCATTTCAACGGGCCTCTTTATCCTGGTTCAAGGGGTCATCCTGATTTCCGCTTTCAAGTACCGTCGTCGCAAGGGGGATGATACCGATGGCCCCCCTGTTCATGGCAATATCCCCCTAGAAATCCTCTGGACTGCCATTCCAGCCGTGATTGTCTTGGGGATTTCTGTTTATTCTTTCGATATTTACGGTCAGATGGGTGGGATGAATCCAATGGATCATACTGCTCATCTGCAAGATGCTCAGCGAATTGCTCAGCAGCCAGGGGCGGCGATCGCCGCTCCCCTTCCTCCATCTAGTGAAACAACCTCTGCTGGAATGGAACACGATCACCTAATGCTTGCCCAGGCAGAAGATCCAGCCACCGCCGCCGTTCGTAATGAATCGATTCCTGAACGGGACGAGGCTCCAGCATTTGGGGTGACCGCACCTCGCATTGGGCCAACTCCAGAGCGGGTCGGAAAAGCGCCAGAGCTGGTGGTTAATGTCACTGGCTTACAATATGCCTGGATCTTCACCTACCCTGATGCCAACGTAACGTCTGGAGAACTGCATGTGCCCACAGGCCGTGAAGTTAAGCTGAATATCTCTGCCAACGATGTTATTCATGCCTTTTGGGTTCCCGAATTTCGCTTAAAGCAAGATGCGATTCCAGGTCGCCAAACCGAGCTTCGCTTTACCCCTAGCAAGGTAGGTGCGTACCCCGTCATCTGTGCTGAACTCTGTGGTGCGTATCACGGGGTGATGAAAACTAGAGTTTTAGTTGAGGCACCCAATGACTTCAATGAGTGGCTGCAAAGTCAACAAATTGCCAGTCAAGAGGATCTTAGCAAGGCCATAGCCATCAACTCTGCTCCCACTGCACCCGCAGAATTTCTAGCTCCCTACGCTGAAGACATGGGAATTCAGCCGGAAACAATTCAGCAGATCTCAACCCTGCACCATGCCTATGATCATTCTGCTTTAATGACTCCGAATGCTTCGTAACAGGGGGCTGTCCCCACTGACTTCAACAACTCCCTGCCAGCACTAGAACTTGTCTCCTTCGGCTTGGCTGAGGGGACGCTGACAGAATCTGTAGCCCATACCCCCCAGATTTCTGACTATTCATCCCAGATTCTATTTGCTATGACACCAGCACAGCTTCAAGACATTGCCGACTTTACCCCTCAAAAAGATGAGCCGAAGGGCACTCCTTGGAAAGAGTACTTTGGCTTTAGTACAGACCATAAGGTGATTGGGATTCAATACCTAGTCACCACCTTTGTTTTTTACTTGATCGGAGGTGCGCTAGCCACTGCCGTGCGCACGGAATTGGCAACCCCAGAAGTAGACTTTGTGAGCCGTGAGCTTTATAACGGCTTATTTACAGTCCATGCCACCGTCATGATTTTTCTATGGATTGTGCCCGCTGGAACGGGCGGATTTGGTAACTATCTGGTGCCCTTAATGATTGGGGCACGAGACATGGCCTTTCCGCGACTCAATGCCGTTGCCTTCTGGATGATTCCCCCTGGAGGTTTGATGTTGCTGAGTAGCTTCTTTGTGGGTGCTCCCGGTGCGGGTTGGACATCCTATCCACCTTTGAGTCTAGTTACTGACAAGGCTGGGGAAGCTATTTGGATTCTCAGTGTGCTGTTACTGGGTACCTCATCCATTTTGGCGGCTGTGAACTTTATGGTCACGATCCTGAAGATGCGGATGCCAGGCATGGGATTGAATCAAATGCCCTTATTTTGCTGGGCTATGCTAGCCACCTCAGGATTAGTATTAATCTCCACGCCAATTCTGGCGGGGGCTTTGATCTTGCTGGCCTTTGACTTACTCGCTGGCACAGCATTCTTTAACCCCACTGGGGGCGGTGATCCCGTTGTCTATCAGCATTTGTTCTGGTTCTATTCCCATCCAGCGGTTTACATTATGATCCTGCCGTTTTTTGGCATGATCTCAGACATTATTCCCGTTCATGCTCGGAAGCCTATTTTTGGGTATAAGGCGATCGCCTACTCCAGTCTGGCCATTAGCTTTCTAGGCTTAATTGTTTGGGCACACCATATGTTTACCAGTGGTACCCCTCCCTGGTTGCGAATGTTTTTTATGTTCGCCACGATGGTAATTGCCGTTCCCACAGGGATTAAGGTCTTTAGCTGGTTAGCAACGATGTGGGGTGGCAAGATCCAATTAAATAGCCCCATGTTATTTGCGATGGGATTTGTCTCCATGTTTGTGATCGGCGGCATTAGTGGTGTCATGCTCGCCTCAGTCCCCTTTGATATTCACGTCCATGACACCTACTTCGTGGTTGCCCACCTTCATTACGTTTTGTTTGGGGGAGCCGTGTTCGGCATTTATGCTGGGATTTACCACTGGTTTCCCAAAATGACCGGACGCATGTTGAATGAAGCCCTAGGCAAAATTCACTTTGTGTTGATGTTGGTCGGTTTCAACCTGGCATTTCTACCGATGCATAAGTTGGGACTCGATGGGATGAATCGTCGCGTCGCCGAATATGATCCCAAATATGCCACCCTCAATCTTATTTGTACGATTGGAACCTACCTGCTGGCAGCCTCAACAATACCGTTCATCATTAATGCCATTTGGAGTTGGATGGCGGGCGAAAAAGCCCCTGGCAATCCTTGGAAAGGGCTGACCCTAGAATGGACAACAGCTTCTCCTCCTCCCGTCGAAAATTTTGAGGGTGATCCGGTGTTGGTTAAGGATCCCTATGGTTACGGTATGGGTCAGGTCTATATAGAAGCGAGTCCCGTTATCCCGAAGGTAAACGCTCCCGTTACTTAGTCTGACCGGTAGGGGCGAAGCCTTCGGCAAACAAGCGCATGGGATGTTTCCAGCATAGTTACCGAATGCTTCGCCCCTAACCAATGGCTAAATTTTGGAAATTTGCTTCTAACTTTTTAAGAACCTGTTTGAGCAGTCCTGATCTTTATTCCGATATCCCTCCTAGCCCCCTAAATCCCCCAATTCTGGGGGACTTGGAATCCGATTCCCCCAGAATTGGGGGGCTAGGGGGGCAGAGGCAGAGG
>JAYKHH010000456.1:0-3908 GCA_035285265.1 Leptolyngbyaceae cyanobacterium
CCTGGAGGGTGCTGTTGAGATATTGGACTGCACAGAGCACTTCATCCCAATGCTGGAGTAATTCCATCGGTTTCAGGGGTGGGGCAAGTTTCTTGAGTCCCTCGCCCGTTTTCTGAACTTCGTTGACGAATTGGCGCAGGCGATCGCCCGCTTCTGGAAACAATGCTGACAAACGCCGAATCAGTTCTTCAGGTGAACTAGGAATCTCCAGCGTGTATCCCGGCATGTGCATATGGTCAAAGCCATTTGGGTCATAGCGCTCAAAGGATACCTGCTGATCCAAACCTAGTTTTTTGAGTACCCGATTCACCGTATGCCCTTCCCCGCAGTCCCACACGTAGTGCAGTTGGGCATTGAACGTGTATTTTCGGGCCATCGTAAAAGTGTGACCAAAACCGCCTGGATGCTCATGGGCTTCGAGGATTTGCACCCGCTTGCCGGAGTTTGCCATCAATGCCCCAAACACTAGGGCAGATAGACCACTGCCAACGATGAGGTAATCTGTTTTCATAGGAGGTTGCCTCGAAGGATTGCATCAGGAGATCGGGAGTCTTACCAAACCCAATCTAAATTCTGAAAAAATCGTCAGGCGATCGCGGCCCTCTAGGGAGATAGATAGCCTCGATCTATCGGTATTTCAGTTCTGCTCACAAGCTAACCCACCCCCCAACCCCCTCCGAGGAGGGGGCTTTCATCCTGATTGTTCCCCTCCTCGGAGGGGTTAGGGGTGGGTTCCGGGCGCTAGGGGTGAGTGATAGAGAAGGGATTTAGGGGATGAATAGATTCAAGGTCGTATATTGCGTTTCAGTTAGGTATTCACACCAAAAATTAAGAGCAACATGCTGAATCTTTTGACTTTGCTCCATCTTGGGCAGGTTTTTGAGGGGCCAATGGCTTTTGTGTTTACCTCCCCAGGCCCCACTTTGATCAATTGGGGGCCGTTAACCCTGCGATGGTATGGACTCCTGATTGCGAGTGCCGTGCTAATTGGAATTAGCTTGTCCCAGTATTTAGCGAAGCGGCGTCAGGTAGACCCAGACCTACTGGGTGACCTGGCCATTTGGCTCGTGGTCGCTGCCATTCCGAGCGCTCGACTGTACTATGTTCTGTTTCAGTGGTCAGAGTATGCCAAGCATCCCGCAGACATTGTGGCGATTTGGAAAGGTGGGATTGCGATTCATGGTGCAATTTTAGGCGGCACGATTGCCAGCTTAATTTTTGCGCGGATTCGGCAAGTTTCCTTTTGGCAGTTGGCAGATTTGGTAGCTCCCTCTTTGATTTTGGGACAGGCGATCGGGCGGTGGGGCAACTTTTTTAATTCCGAAGCCTTTGGTCGTCCTACAGACTTACCCTGGAAGCTATTTATTCCCTTAGAACGTCGTCCATCGGGATACGAAGGGTTTGCTTATTTTCACCCCACCTTTCTCTACGAATCGTTGTGGAATCTGATGGTATTTGGGTTGCTGCTTACCTTGTTTTTTCGAGGGCTGCAAGGGAAGCCCCGCATCAAGGTAGGCACCTTATTTTTGGTCTACATGATTGCCTACAGCTTAGGACGGGTGTGGATCGAAGGCTTGCGTCTCGATAGTTTAATGCTCGGCGGGTTCTTACGCACTGCTCAATTGGTGAGTTTGGTTGCGATCGCCCTCGGCTTGCTAGGCTTAATTTGGCTCTACGGACTGCGGCGCTCTTTACCGGATGTCGTCGCCCCACCCAACTCTGACGTGCCTGAAACTGATTCACAAAATGGATGCTGAATTGATGATGGATGATTTGCAGCCTGCGATCGCGCCCCTTGAACCCAAAGTTTACATTGTGGGGGCAGGCCCCGGAGATCCCGATCTCCTAACCGTTAAAGCTCAAAAACTGTTGGCTCAAGCTGACGTAATTTTATTTGCAGACTCTTTGGTACCTAAACAGATTTTGCAACTGGTGCGCCCCGATGCCGAGGTGGTTCGCACGGCCCATAAAACCCTGGAAGAAATTCTGCCCTTAATGATTGAGCGCGTCCAAGCAGGGCGTTCCGTAGTGCGACTCCATTCCGGTGATCCGACCCTCTACGGAGCCGTCCATGAGCAAATGCAAGCCTTGGGGGAAGCCGAAATTGAGTTTGAGGTCATTCCTGGAATCAGTGCCTTCCAAGCAGCGGCGGCTAAACTGCAAGTGGAGTTGACCGTACCAGGGTTAGTGCAAACCATTATCCTTACCCGTATCAGTGGCCGGACTCAAGTTCCCGAACGAGAGGAACTTACCAGCTTGGCGGCCCATCAAGCCAGTCTTTGTCTGTATCTCAGTGCTCGTCATATCGAAGCAGCCCAGGCGCAACTGATGGAGCATTATCCCAGCGATACCCCGGTAGCTGTTTGTTTTCGGATTGGTGGGCCCGATGAAAAAATCTGGGGGGTGCCCCTCGATCAGATGGCAGCCTGTACGGAACGAGAAAAGCTGATTCGGACGACGCTCTATGTGATTAGCCCTGCCTTGAAAGCCAAAGCCGCGCGATCGCGCCTCTACCACCCAGAGCACAATCATTTATTCCGTCAGCAGTCGGGAACACCTCAGTCTTAGTTAGCTAGCTGCTTATCCAGTCCTTGCACTCACTTCCCATCGATTGAGGAGGTAAAAGGGTGAATCAGCTATACTTGACGCATACTCATATTTTTGTCAAGCTCACCTGTACAGTTCTATCACGATGTCGTTAGCACAATTATTACCCTCTGTCGCAGCCTTATCCCATGCTGACAAGTTCCGGCTAGTGCAGGTAGTGTTGGCGCAACTGTCACAGGAAGAGGGTATTGACGTTGAGGAAAAACAACAGCCTGCCTCCTCTTTTGATCCGCGCCTATTTTTCGGGGTTTCCCAGCAGCCGAAGCACGTCATTGACGACTACTTAACCAGTGCCCGTGAAGGCTGGCGTTAATGACTTACTTAATTGACACCAATATCGTCATTTACTATTTCAACGGGCTAACAGATGACGAATCTATCCACACCATACTTGCCGATAGCTTCAAGATTTCTCTAATTACCAAAATCGAGTTTTTGGGCTGGGGGCAGTTTGGGGCCGATTTGGGACTGTATACCCAAGCAAGGGAGTTCATCAGCCATGCCACAATATGCGACCTGAAAGATGAGATCGCTGAACAGGCCATCTGGCTAAAACAGCAATTTAAGACCAAAACACCAGACGCCATTATCGCTGCAACGGCCTTGGTTGATGGATTGATCGTTGTTACAAATAACACATCGGATTTCAGCCGTTTAGGTGTGAAAACTATTACTGTAAACATCAAATAAGTCCACCTAACCCGGATCTCCCATCATGGCTGAACAAAACCAAAGACAACTGGGAAATATCCTGTGGGCGATCGCGCCTCTACCACCCAGAGCACAATCATTTATTCCGTCAGCAATCGGGAACATCTAATTCATAAGTTACGCGATATATCATCATTTTGAAGGGGGGCGAGGCGTGGCCTCCTCAAGGGGAGATGCTCCTCAGAAGATCCCCCTCAATCCCCTTTTTCTAGATTTTTGCCCCATGATCCAGCCTGAACTGTTACAAGCCCTCCTAGAAGCCGTTGCCAGCGGTGAAATCAGCCCAACGGTTGCGCTGGATAAGCTCAAGCACTTTGATTTTCAACCCGTGGCAGATTTTGCCAAAATTGACCATCACCGCAGTTTAAGAACCGGGTTTCCAGAAGTGATTTGGGGATTGGGGAAAACCCCCCACCAAATTATCGAGATTATGCAAGTGATGCGTCAGAATCATCCAGTAGTCATGGCAACGCGGATTGAACCCGAAGTTTATACGCAGCTTCAAGCTCAGATTCCGGATCTGCGTTACTACGCAACTGCCCGCATTTGTGCGCTGATTTCCCAAGACTCGATGGGGAGTGAGATCGCTC
>JAYKHH010000457.1:0-4205 GCA_035285265.1 Leptolyngbyaceae cyanobacterium
GATCGCCCATCTGTCACTCTAGGTGCGATCGCAGGACTTCAGTACAATAACCCTAGATCTGCTGATGATGAGAGATAGAAAGAGGGAAGTAGAATGACCCAAATTAAGACATTAGAGATACCCGATGACCTGTATACCCGAATTCAGGGGATGGCAGTCTCCCACTCCCTTTCTATCAATGACCAGATCGTAACGTTGTTGCAGCGAGCTTTAGATGTTGAGGTTCACCGGCAGACTCAGATCAGGGTGCTTCAGGAAATTCATCAGGCTCGCTGGACACCCCCACCCACGGTACCGGATAGCGTTGCAATTTTGAGAGAAATTCGAGGTTATGATGAGTAGCCCGGTTCGCTGTGTGGTAGATACCAGTGTCGCCATTAAGCTCGTTATTGAGCAGGAAGGATCTGAGCAAGCTGAAGCTTTATTTGCCACTCTTGGTACAGAACCGGATACTGAGCTATATGTACCAGAGCTATTTTATGCTGAATGTGCCAATGTACTTTGGCAGTATGTGCGACGGGCAAATTACCCTCCATCTGAGGCTAAAGCCAGTCTAATCCGGTTGAAGGCACTGTCTCTTCAGAAGGTGGCGATTCCAGACCTGGTGAATGAGGCACTGGAGATTGCTATTACCCAGAGTATCTCTGCCTATGATGCTTGCTACGTTGAAATTTCCAAGCGTTTGAAAGTTCCTTTAGTGACAGCCGATCAAAAACTTATTAGATCGCTGACGTATACCGCCTACCAAATTTACTCTCTGAATACGTTTTTGTCACTAGAGCCAAGCGAATGACCCAAGACCGTTGTGGGAGCAAAGATTTTGCAGGTAAAATTCTGCCTTTTTGCCCAACCTCTGCCGAATACTACGCCATCCTTGCCACTCATCGCCGCAGGCAAGGCAAACCCATCTCTCAATCTGACGCTCAAATTACGGCGATCTGTCGTACCTAATTAAGGTGTGACAGATCGCACCTGTAATGCTCCCAGTTTTGAGATCTTAAAGACACCTCAAGTACTCGTTCTTTTACGGCGGAGGATTTGAATTTTTCGAGGTTCCCTTCAGGCAATGGGGATGGACAATAGTTGCACATCGCCCATCCGTCACTCTAGGTGAGATCGCGGGACTTCAGTACAATGACGCTAGATCGGCTAATTCTTAGAGAAGCAAGAAGGAAGTAGAATGACCCAAATTAAGACATTAGAGCGACCCGATGATTTGTATACCCGAATTCAGAGAATGGCGGCATCTCAATCTTGCTTTATGTCAAAAAAACCATTGGCATTTATTGGCTTTCTGCTTTTAGTAGGCTTGCTCCCAGGTTGTCACTTCCACGAGGATCTGAAGAATCAACTATTGAACGAATTGGTAGATCCCTATTTCACGCTGGTTTTCGAGGGCAAGACCGAAGAAGCATATAAAACCTACACGACCGATGCCTACAAGGCTGTGAATTCCTTGGATACCTATCAGGCACACTACCGAAAACTGTACCGGGAAAAGGGCAATCCTAAAGAACGTACCTTTGCAGGTCTTACCAAAAGTACTAGTATCTTTGACGGATCTGAGACGGTGCGGATCTGCACCAATTTTGTGTTTAAAAACAAGCCTCAAAGCCAGAAAGAGAAGGCTGGGCCTTGGGCCATTCAAATCGGTCATTCCCAAGATTACTTCAAGCCTGTTTGTTTCAATGTCGTCAAAGGGGTTGATGGTCGCTACCGCATCAACCACTCTGACACTGGCAAGGCAGTACCTGATGGTCTTGAAGGGCCTTGGTAAGTCAGATTCATGTCAGTCTCCATGACCATGCCTCACTCAGCCGAGACTTGCCCGAATACCACCTTCGACGGAGCGACCTCGCCACCTTATATTGACTAGAAAAAGATATTGACTAGAACAAGGGTCAAATTGACTAACCAAAACGCCCACTAACATAGTCTTTTGTAGCTTTCTGCTGCGGCGATCGAAAGATGGTTTCCGTTTTGTCGTATTCCACCAGATAACCAAAGCGATTTCCCTTCTCCGTTAGCTCCGCATTAAAAAAGGCGGTTCGGTCAGAAACCCGTGAAGCCTGTTGCATGTTATGGGTGACGATAATAATCGTATAGTCCTGCTTTAACTCTTTAATTAAATCTTCAATTCGCATCGTCGAGATGGGGTCAAGAGAAGAAGCGGGTTCATCCATCAGCAACACATCGGGGGTGAGGGCGATCGCCCTCGCAATACAAAGCCGCTGTTGCTGTCCACCGGAAAGGGCTTGACCGCTCTGTTTCAGCTTGTCCTTCACCTCATCCCAAAGCGCTGCTTTGCGGAGGGACTGCTCCACCAGTTCATCTAAAGAGCCACGGAACCCATTGATCCGCGCCCCAAAGGCAATATTTTCGTAAATGGACTTCGGAAAGGGATTGGGTTTTTGGAACACCATGCCAATGCGACGACGTACCTCCACGGGGTCAATTTTGGGATCGTACAGATCAACATCATGGAAGGTGATTTTTCCTTCTACCCTTGCCCCTTGAATTAAGTCATTCAGACGGTTAAAGCAGCGTAACACCGTGCTTTTGCCACAGCCCGATGGCCCAATTAGAGCCACCACATGATGTTTGGGGATCTCTAGAAAAACATTCCGCACGGCTAGGAAAGAGCCATAGTACACCGACATCCCATTGGTTCTTATAATCGGCTCGGCTTCCGGTGGATTAGCAGCATCAGTAACCATAATAAAATCCCAGATTTTTCAAGCGACAGAAAAGTTGGCAACCAAAACTCCTTGCGTCTCCTACTTGCGCCCCATCCTACCTGCGCCACATTGTTAAGCGGGACGCAATGCTGGTTAACAGCACAATCGTGATCAAAATGAATGCTGCAGTCCAAGCTAGGTTTTGCTGGTAAGCAAAGGGAATGATGGCGTAGTTATAGATCAGAACCGCTAAGGACGGGGTTGGCTCTAATAATCCCTGGGGCCAATATTGGCTAAACAGGGCAGTAAATAAGAGGGGCGCGGATTCTCCAGAGGCACGGGCGATCGCCAGCATTACTCCGGTGATCAAAGCAGGCATTGCAGCGGGCAACACTACCCCAAAGACAGTCTGAAACCTTCTCGCTCCCAAGCCTACCGAGGCTTGCCGTAGCTCATCGGGAACTAACTTTAATGCTTCCTCCGCAGTTCGCACCACGATCGGCAACATCAAGAGCGACAAGGCAACCCCGCCCGCTAATGCAGAAAAAGTGCCCAGGGGCACCACCAAAATGCCATAGGCAAAAACACCAATGACAATCGAGGGAACCCCGCTCAGCACATTCGTAGCAAACCGTATCCAATTAGACATTGGTTCATTAGAGCCAAACTCCGAAAGGAAGATGGCGGCGATCACGCCAATGGGGACGCTAATTAAAGCTGCAATCCCCACCATAATTAAGGTTCCTAAAAGGGCATTACCAATCCCTCCGGCGGAAACCCCAGCGGGAGGAACTAACTCTGTCAACACCTCCCAACTCAATAGGTTTGCGCCTTGAAGGGTGACGTAAAACAACACGGCAAGTAAGGGAACTAGGGCAATCACGACAAAGAGACCACTGAGCGCAGTCATCCCAAGCCCAAACAAAGTTCGAGGGGCGGTCAGGGAGCGAGTCATCGGTCTGACTTGCCATTGCGAATTCGTTGGAGAAGAATTGGGTGGACTTCGTAGCTCGGTCATCAGCTTTGTAGTTGGGTGAGCAGAGATTCATGGAAACTAAGAACTGGTTTGAGAAGTCCTGATCTGCATTCCAATGGCCTTCCTAGCCCCCCAACCCCCCCAATTCTGGGGGAGATCGGATTCAAAGTCCCTCAGAATTGAGGGGTAGGGGGGCCGAAAGGATTTGTGTAGACACGGTAGCCCAAAAGGATGCGGGGATACGGATACCAAAGGGAGAGTCTGAGGAGTTGTCATTGCAGCGGATACCCTTGCCAATTAGCCACCGTTAATTCTATGAAGTCGGTAGTCGATGAAGTCGGTAGAAAATAATTTCAGCCAAGACGTTAACCAAAAGCGTCAGAAGAAAGAGAATCAAGGCAGCATAGAGCAAAGATTCTACCTCCAGGGCTGAAACCGCCTCTGCGAACTGATTGGCAATAATGGCGGCGATCGTGTAACCGGGACTCAAGATGGAGGGGCTAAGCCCTCTGCCAGAGTTGCCAATCACCATCGTCACGGCCATGGTTTCC
>JAYKHH010000458.1:0-2796 GCA_035285265.1 Leptolyngbyaceae cyanobacterium
CATCGGGTATCTCTAATGTCTTAATTTGGGTCATTCTACTTCCCTCTTTCTATCTCTCATCATCAGCAGATCTAGGGTTATTGTACTGAAGTCCTGCGATCGCACCTAGAGTGACAGATGGGCGATCACACTGCCAATGACCATCAGCGACACGATGTGCAACTATTGTCCACCCCCAATTGCCTTAAGTCTCAAAATTGGGAGCATTGCAGGTGCGATCGCACGAGAACCCTAGCTCTGATAGACCCAACATAGAATGGAAGAAGGGTCAGCAACCCTCGCCTTCTAATCCTGGCAGGGGTCGAGTGGCCCAATTAGACCTAACATACCCAGTGGTAGTTCAACCTGTTGATCGCTGCAATACCTGCATCAACCCTAGGGAGAGATCTACTGACCTTAACGGCAATCTCCGCCGTCCCAACTTTATTAAAATTTGCCCCACAAGCATCCTAACGGACTAAACCATTGTTGAGCGTCCTCACAGATCGCGATCGGGAGAATCAGAATTCTCCTCTCTATGGCATTGCTGAATCGAGGGATGAATCTGCCCCCCTACCCCCCCAATTCTGGGGAGAACTGGACAAATTCAAAGTCCTCCAGAATTGGGGGATTGAGGGGGCTTGCAGGGATTGGCGGATCAGTCAAATCATCCCGTAATTCAGTAAGACCATCTCGACCATCCCAATCGGACGTAATGACTTGTTTGGGGCAGCCTTTGCAACTTTGCACATCCCTCGCTTGAGGAATTTTTATGACCCAAGCTCAATTGCAAGAAACTGCTAATCTTCCTGCCCATGGCTTTGCCCCTGCGCCCAGGAATTGGAAACAGTATTTTGGCTTTAGCACCGATCACAAAGTGATTGGCATTCAGTATTTAGTCACCACCTTTGTGTTTTACCTGGTTGGTGGGGTTCTTGCTACCCTAGTTCGCACGGAATTGGCAACCCCCGATGTGGACTTTCTCACCCACGAACTTTACAACAGCCTATTTACCCTGCACGGAACGATTATGATCTTTCTGTGGATTATTCCAGCAGGGGTCGGCGGATTTGGAAATTACCTCGTACCGTTGATGATTGGGGCGCGAGATATGGCCTTCCCTCGGCTGAATGCGGTTGCCTTCTGGCTGATCCCCCCAGCGGGTCTTTTATTGATCGGCAGCTTTTTCGTGGGGGCACCCGCCGCTGGTTGGACTTCCTATCCCCCCTTAAGCCTGATTACTGCCAAAGCGGGGGAAGCAATTTGGGTTCTGAGTTTGCTGTTACTCGGCACCTCCTCAATCCTGGCCGCGATTAATTTTATTGTCACGATCTTGAAGATGCGAACCCCTGGCATGGGGATCAATCAAATGCCGCTGTTTTGCTGGGCAATGTTGGCAACCTCTGGGTTGACGCTGCTGACAACCCCAGTGCTAGCTGGAGCACTCATTCTCTTGGCATTTGACTTACTAGCGGGAACGGCATTCTTTAATCCGACGGGGGGCGGAGATCCGGTGGTTTACCAGCATATGTTCTGGTTCTATTCCCATCCAGCGGTTTACATTATGATTCTGCCCGTGCAGGGGATGATTTCAGAGATTATTCCGGTTCATGCTCGCAAGCCGATCTTTGGATATCGGGCGATCGCCTATTCCAGTGTGGCGATCGCGAGTCTTTCGGTCATTGTCTGGGCGCACCATATGTTTACCAGTGGTACTCCTGCCTGGTTACGGATGTTTTTCATGATCACGACCATGATCATTGCCGTGCCCACGGGAATTAAGGTATTTAGCTGGTTAGCCACCCTATGGGGCGGCAAGCTCGATCTCCGAACTCCCCTCCTCTTTGCCATGGGCTTTATTTCCATGTTTGTGATTGGTGGCATTACTGGCGTCATGGTCGCTGCCGTACCCTTTGATATTCATGTTCATGACACCTACTTTGTGGTGGCTCATATTCACTACGTTTTGTTTGGTGGCAGTGTCTTTGGTTTATATTCGGGGATTTATCACTGGTTTCCCAAGATTACTGGGCGGATGTTGAATGAGACGTGGGGGGAAGTGCATTTCTGGCTCACTTTCCTAGGCTTTAACCTCACCTTTTTACCAATGCACCTGCTGGGACTGCAAGGAATGCCTCGACGGGTGGCGCAGTATGCCCCTGAATTTGCCCCGATTAACCTACTCTGTACTATCGGTGCGTTTCTGTTGGCAATTTCTACGATTCCATTCATCGTTAATGCGGGCTGGAGTTGGCTAGCAGGAGAAAGGGCACCGGATAATCCCTGGCGCGGTCTCACCCTAGAGTGGATGACCACCTCCCCTCCCCCAGTGGAGAACTTTGAGGCAAATCCTGTTTTAGCCTTAGGCCCCTACGACTACGGCAGGGGCGATCGCAGTACCAATGTAGAAGTCCCGCTTTCCGATGTCCATGATCCAGCCCTGTCCGCAGGCCCCAGTTCTGTACTCAGGGCTGAGCCAGATCCAACCCTGGCCATTCATCCCGACGATCGAGGAGAAGAGAGCCGTAATCGAGAAGGTTAGCCGGAGACTTGCGTGGGGCGATTGACCTTAGTGGTGCAGGAAACTCCTGCAACCCTTATGGATAAAGGATTCTTGACAAGACTGCCCTCGTTGGATTTTTTGGAAAATCCAACGAGGGCAGTAGGTCTCAGTCGCCCTTTGGCTCATCCAAGCTGTCTATCATGATGTGAATTCGATAGCGCGATTTTGTGTGCGCTTCGCACACAAAATCGCGCTTTTTGGTAGTTTGCACGGAGCGCCAACTACCAAAAAGCTCGTGCGTCGCACTGACGTAG
>JAYKHH010000459.1:0-8891 GCA_035285265.1 Leptolyngbyaceae cyanobacterium
GGGCCGTCATAGCCGCACATCCCTAGCCGAGGCGAATTCACTAAGGGAATCGGTTCCCCATAATTGTCATGGGGATGGGTCTTGGCATGTTCATCACATAAAACGCCCCACGTTTGTTCTTCAATCAGGCATTCGGTACATAGGTGGGTGGCGGGTTGCTCACATTCTATGCACTTATTTTCTGGCAAACTATTGCGAGCCATCAAGGCAATCGGACGGGAAGTGGTGGGAGTGCCTTCTCGGATATCGACGGACTTAACTAGAGTTTCAGAGGACGTACCAAAATCGTAGATATGGGTTAACTCACCCCCCGGATGCAACACCTCACTAATCTTGCGCCGCATCCCAATTTCCTGGGCAAATCTCCGTCCTAGGGAAAACTGGCTCAGATGACCACAGCACTCTAACCAAATCGCCCGCAGGTAATCATCCAAATCCTGAAGGGTTTTAGAACCCCGCATCTCTAGATCTAACCAATATTCATTTTGGTAAGCATCTTGCACTCGCAGGTGATAGAGCTTTTCTGGCTTTGCTTTCTTTTGCTCCGCTTTAGCGATCGCTTCCTGTCGTTGGGGGCAAGCAGAGAGATGCTTAGAGATGCTACCCTTTGCTATTTCTTTGCCACAGTAAGCGCAGGTTCCTTTCGATTGCTTTCCTCTAGGCACAAGTAACCTCCTGGCCCTGAAATATAGACGCTGCCTACCTTCAGGATACTCCGTACCATTGGTCTTTAGTACTGCCAGCAGCCAGCCAAACCGAGAGCGGCTCCAGCCCGGAACCATCCTTGGTGATGGAAGAAATTAGAGTTCCATAGTTTTTCGGCTTAGCTCTAAGCTAATCTGGACTTTGTATTCTTCATGCAAACACGGGAGCTAGTTTTGGAACGGACATTTTTGGCAGTCAAGCCCGACGGGGTACAGCGGAAACTGGTGGGCGAAATTATCCGTCGCTTTGAGGCCAAAGGCTTTACCCTAGTTGGACTCAAGCTTATGAGCGTCAGCCGGGAACTTGCCGAACAGCATTACGGCGTTCACCGCGAAAGACCTTTTTTTAAAGGACTGGTTGATTTTATTACGTCTGGCCCGATCGTGGCGATGGTCTGGGAAGGAGAAGGCGTTGTGACCGCTTCCCGAAGCATCATTGGAGCAACCAACCCGATTAATGCTAACCCTGGCACCATTCGGGGTGACTATGGCGCTAGCATTGGACGTAACTTGATTCACGGCTCGGATGCGATCGAAACTGCTCAAACCGAGATCAAGCTCTGGTTTAAAGATGAAGAGTTAGTAAGCTGGCAACCCAACTTAATTTCTTGGATCTACGAGTAAATGAAGCAGTCTGGGAGGGACAGTCTGTGTTTACCTGGCTATCCCGCCCAGCTACGGCGATCGCACCGGAGCTATTAGGCTGCACCCTAGTGCGTCAACTATCCAATGGCTCGATCCTGCGGGGGCTAATTGTGGAGACGGAAGCCTACACTGCGGGTGATCCAGCGTGTCATGCTTACCGTCGCCGCACCCCCCGGAATCAAGTCATGTTTGGTCGGGCGGGATTTGCCTATGTTTATCTGATCTATGGCATTTACCATTGTTTCAACGTCGTGACTGATATTGAAGGGGTACCTGGAGCTGTTCTGGTTCGAGCACTTCAATTAGACTCAATCCCCTCGTGGATGGTCGAGAATCCCAGCCCTAAACTCCAAGCCCTTCTTCAGTCTCCTGCCAGCCGTCAGTACGAACAGTTTCTCCATCGTTTGGCAGCAGGGCCGGGGAAGTTATGTCAAGCTTTGCAGATTGATCTCAGTTTGACGGCGACAGAGTTAAGTCCAGGTCAGCCCCTGTGGTTAGAGCCTCGCTGCCCTGAATTTCAGCAGGGTCTTGATCAGAACAGCATTTCAGTTATTCAAACCACCCGCATTGGCCTCACCCAAGGCATTGAGCTACCTTGGCGATGGTATATAGGCAACTGCCCATCCGTCTCCAGAAAAGCAAAAGACCTTGAGTCACCGAATTGAGTGGGGAATGAGTCACAATATCTCAATCTAAGCTGCTATTAAGTCAAGTTTTCTAACCCTAAAGGTCAGGGATTGGGCATCCTCTACTGCCATAACCCGCTCCCAATCTTTGCGGTCAGAGTTATCGGTGTTACAGATGGCTTCTCCCTTTATCGAGATTTCTAGGATGGAGCAATTAATACGGTGCAAACCTTACCAGCCAAGCATGTCACCCTAGGTGAGTTAAGTGAGCACTTTGGGCTAGATCTCACGGAAGATGAGCAATTTTTTCAAGAGTGGCAGGCTGACCTACCAGAGCTAACAGCCGTAGACGAGCAGCGATTAGATCGGGTGAAGTCGAGCTTTTCTGATTTACTGAAATACCCGCCTTTGCTAGAAAACACGGTCAAGATGGTGGTATTGTCGCCCCTCCTAGACTTGGCAGAGGTTTATCAAAAACCCTTTCATATCAAGTCTGAGCCGTCGTTTCAGATGATGACGGAAGATGAGGGAACGGGGATTCGAGGAGATGTGGATGTTTTGGTGCTGCGCGATCGCCTTTGGGTGATGGTCATCGAAGCAAAGCGGGCAGCAATCGATGTAGACGAGGGTAGAGCCCAACTACTATCGTATATGCTGGCAAACCCCAACCCTGAAAAACCAACTTTTGGCATGATTACCAATGGCAGAAACTTTCTGTTTGCGAAGCTGCTCCGTCAACCTACGCCTCGATACGCGCTTTCTAGACTGTTTAGTCTAGTGAACCCCGGCAATGAACTGTATAAGGTTTTGAGGGTTCTGAAGCGTTTAGGGATGCTGGTACAGCCAGAAGATCGCCATGGCACTGCAAAGACCTAGGGATAAAAGTCAACCGCCACTCTGCATCCCAGCCGTAATGCCAAAACCCGCTAAGAACGCTGAGACTTCTGGGTTTTTGGGTTGATCATCCTGGACTCTAGCGTAAACTCTGGGATCTCTTGCAATTCCGTAGCGTCGAGACTGTATTGCTCACACACCAGACTCAAGCGTGTGCCTGAACTAGTGACGGGAGTGACAGAATGGGTTAAATCCCCCTGAAACAAAACTAGGGAGTTCACCTGAGGCGGGATTTTGGCAACTTGACGTTTCTGGCGGCTCAAAACCAACTCTCCTCCTTGGAGTCCAGGGGGGACTTGGACATAGAGCACACTAACCACCATTGGGGGATCAACGGTTTTGCAATAGGAGCGCAAACTGCGGTCAATGTGCGGATCAACTCTGGAACCTTCCTGTAATACTAGGGGATTGAGATAAAACGCATTACAGGTTGGCTGGAGAGCAAGGCTGAGATAGGGTTTGAAGTAGGGAAAACGCCGTTCCACCTCCGCCACGCCAGTCCGTTGAAAGACGACAGAAAACCCCTTAGTACTGACAAAATCGCGATTAAGATTGTTAATCGTTAAATAACGACAGGCCAAAATCTGCCCTCGTAAATCGTTGAGGTAGGCAGAGGGAAAAACAGAGTGCTGCTGCTGGTAATAATTCAAGGCTAATTCTGAAGCGTCCCATCCGGTAGGATTGTACCCTTAAGATAGGCTCCTTCTAACGTGGTTTTTTCAAGGGTTGCTCCCTTAAGGTTGGCATGGCTGAGGTTAGCTTCTCTAAAGTTAGCCATGCTCAAACTCGCCATGGTCAGAATTGCCCCTTCAAGACTTGACTGACTCAAGGTTGCCTCTCTTAAATCCGCCTCTCTTAAATTGGCTTTATAAAGATTAGCCTTATAGAGATTGGCTCCAATCAAGTTGGCTCCAATTAAAGTTGCTTTATACAAATTGGTACCACTCAGGTTAGCCATGCAAAAGTTAGCAATGCTGAGATTGGCTTCTCTTAGGTTAGATCGGTAGAGGTTTGTACCAATCATCTTAGCCATACAGAGATTTGCCATCGTCAGATTCGCTTCCCTTAGGGTTGCCTCCGCCAGGTTGGCCATCGTCAGATCGGCCTCCCGGAAATCGGCTTTGTAAAAATTTGCTTCTCGGAGATTGGCCTTATAAAAACTAGCTGTGTAGAGGGATGCTCCTTCCAGATCGACGTGACTTAGGTTCGCCTCCCTTAAATTCGCCATGCAGAGATCGACGTGACTCAGGTTCGCTTCTCTAAAATCCGCCTTACTCAGGTTTGCCTCTCGAAGCGTTGTTTTATACAGATTGGCTGTATAAAGCGTCGCACCTTCGAGGTTCGCCATGCAGAGATCGGCATATTCGAGGTTCGCCATGCAGAGATCGGCACCTTTGAGGTTAATCCCTCGGAGGTTTAGCTGACTCAGATTAGCCTCCCTCAAATTTGGCTTGAGCTGAGGATGTTCTTGCCACCATGCATTCCAGATGGCTACTCCCTGCTTAAGCAGAGCCAGGTGTTGCTCATTTGCCATTGAGTTCCTTAGCTTGACTGGGTTCAGAGTATGCCTGAAGTTGAAACTGATGCGCTGATTTTAAACACTGGATCTAGGGCTGGGTGATATTTCTAAAGGACTTTTACGGATTCGACTGTCGCCCTCTTGTAGAGTGAGTAGTTCTCTGAGGTTAACCTGGGAGATCAATTGCACAGACACTGAATTTTCCAAGAGGACAACCCGCCAAGAAGTATCCTAGAACACTTATTAATGGATGACTTAACGCAGACAATCTATATCTTAACTAAGTTGGAGTTTAGCTTGATTTCAAGGAGAACCCTTCTTAAGGCAGATTAAATGCACAAAAAATTTACATCTTCTGCCCCTAACATGAGTGATATTACGGTTCCTAGGCGAAGTTGATTAACCCTAAAAAGTGCTTTGAATTGCAAGCAGACCTTTGACTGCACCTCAGACAAGGATGAACTTCTCCATGTATCAGTATAAACACTTAGGATCGCTTTAACAAAACTTTAGAAATCAAGATTATTGGAGCAAGATTCTATGAAATACCTCGGATGGCACTGGTTGACTCGGAAATTTACAGTTTATGGTTGACAATACTGAAAACATTTTTTAATTTTCTAATTTAAGGTGTTAGTTATGCAAAGTACCCTTTCTCGTCCTCAAGTGGAAGTTGTTCATATCTCTGGTCATTTGAATGGTTCCAACGCTTCTGCACTCCAAGGGCAACTGAATGCGGCAGTTGCAGCCAACCCTAGCATCCCTCTCCTTATAGATATGTCTCAGGTTGAGTCTCTTGATAGTGCGGGTTTAATGGCGTTTGTTTCTGCGCTGAGCCTAGCTCAACAACTTGATCGACAGCTTAGCTTATGCTCGATCGCACCCTCTGTGCGAATTATCTTTGAATTAACTCAACTAGACCGCGTTTTCAGAATTTTCGATAATCCTGCTGCCTTTGAAGGAGCCCTTCACTAGTTCATTCGCCTACCCAGCATCCATGATTTTGACAAGTTAGAGGCTTGCAACCTCTCCACTGCCCATTTCTTGGCTTCGACCCTATCAATGTAGGATTGACGCCAAGATTTTAAGTCTCCATAGGGCAAAGCGACTCAACCCAGAATCATGCCAGCTAGCAGAATGCCGCCAATCCAAACATTTTGACGAAAGAGTTGACCGTAGGTTGAGGCAGGTAGACTTGGGTGCCGAAGGATATAAGCTTGCCAAGCCCAACCCAAGATGGCTAGCGTTAAGGACAGCCAGAATCCAGCCTGAAGTTGCATCAATATTCCGAGTCCTGCCAGTAGACAGGCCGTGGCGGTCAAAAACACAATGACTGCTTGAACCACATATTTCCCAAAAAATAGCGCACTGGATTGAATTCCTAGACGGCGATCATCCTCTCGATCGGCCATAGCGTAGATGGTGTCAAATCCTAAGGTCCAGAGTACGGTTGCTCCCCACAGTAACCAGGTGGCAGGCTCTAAGTGGCCTTTCACTGCACTCCAGCTAATGAGAACGGCAAAGCCCCAGGCGATCGCTAAAACCAATTGAGGCACCGGAAAAACTCGCTTTGCCAGGGGATACAACACAATGACTGGCATTGCCGCTACACACAACCAAAAACTGAGGGGGTTCAGGTATAAAGACAATCCCCAAGCGCAGGCAAAGGACACGAAAGCCACTACTATCCCCGTTTTAATCGAGAGTGCCCGCGCTGCGAGTGGTCGAGTTCGAGTCCGTTGAACCTGGGGGTCAATATCTCGATCCCAGAGGTCATTGACGACGCATCCCCCAGCACTGGTAGCCAAGCTACCCAACACAATCACCCCTACCAATAAGGGGGCTGGCCTGCCATCTGCCGCCAGAAAAACTGCCCAGAGAGCAGGAATCATTAAAATTAATCGCCCTTCTGGTTTGTCCCACCGTAGGAGGCGAACAAGGGTTAACCAAGTGGGTTCTGGTGTTTGATCACGCTGGGTCAGCATGGGAGGACGGATAGAATCCAAATACTAAGGGTTGACATGCCACTTCTTGCCTGAAGCCTGTTTTCAGAATATCGCTGTTGGCCCTAGAAATTCCTGAACTTGACCCGTATTTGACGAAATTAGGGATAGGAGCAACCGATCCTCCCTGATTCAGCATTGGAAGAATATCACGGACTTTAAAGCCAACGCATTCAGCAGCAGTAAGCACGGTAGAATCAGGGCGTTTCCTTGCCCCACGCTGATTTGTCTATCACCGCCTAGGGGGACTAAAAGCTTGTTGTTTGTAGAGCCTCAAAAATAGGTTTTCAACTAAAGATTCTTAAGAGAGAAATTTCGAGTGAATGCTTCTTTGACCTCGTTTGACCATGAGCCAATTCTGGCTGCTATTGATGTGGGGACGAACTCCATTCACATGGTAGTCGTACAGGTTTATCCCACCCTGCCTGGATTCACCATTATTGCCAAAGAGAAGGCAACGGTAAGATTGGGCGATCGCCACAAGGAAACGGGTGAACTCACGCCCGAAGCCATGGAACGAGCACGAATTGCTTTAAAGCGGTGTCAGGATATTGCTCAAAGCTTGCAAGCCGAACAGATCCTAGCTGTTGCGACGAGTGCAGTGCGGGAAGCACCGAATGGACGTGACTTTCTCCAGCGCATAGAAGCTGACTTGGGCTTAAGTATTGACCTGATTTCTGGCCCTGAGGAAGCCCGACGGATTTATTTAGGGGTGCTATCCGGGATGGAGTTTAACCATCAGCCCCACGTTGTGATTGATATTGGCGGTGGTTCAACGGAGCTAATCCTAGGAGATGGCCATGAACCGACGGTTCTTAGCAGCACCAAAATTGGAGCGGTGCGTCTGAGTGCCGAATTTGTGACTACTGATCCCATTAGTAATACTGAATTTACTGCCCTGCAGGCTTACATTCGCGGTATGTTGGAGCGTCCTACCGAGGAGTTGCAGGCTCACCTCAAGGCTGGGGAACGGCCTCGCTTGGTAGGTACCTCTGGCACCATTGAATCCCTGGCGATCCTCCATGCCAAAGAGAAGTTGGGGATATTGCCTAATTCTTTCAATGGCTACCAAATTCCCCTCAAGGATATCGGAGAAATTCTGCATCGCCTTCGCAAGCTCAACTACTCAGAACGGGCGGCTCTACCGGGTATGTCCGATCGCCGAGCCGAAATTATTTTGGCGGGCGGGCTGATTTTACAAGAGGCGATGGGGCTCCTAGGGCTAGAAACCTTGACTGTCTGTGAACGCGCCCTCCGAGAAGGGGTGATCGTCGATTGGATGCTCACCCACGGATTAATTGAAGATCGACTCCGCTACCAAAGCTCAGTCCGTCGGCGCAGTGTCAACAAACTGGTTTATAAGTATCAAGTCAAGGCCGATCATGCCGTGCGGGTGGCGCAGTTTGCCCTAGCTTTGTTTGACCAGACCCAAGGGGTTCTCCATTCCTGGGGGGCGGAGGAACGCGAACTGCTCTGGGCAGCCGCGATGCTCCATAACTGCGGGCACTATGTCAGCCATTCCTCGCACCATAAGCACTCCTATTATTTGATTCACCATGGAGGGCTGCTGGGTTACAACGAAACGGAAATTGAGGCGATCGCAAACCTAGCCCGTTATCACCGCAAGAGCACTCCTAAAAAGAAGCATGAAAACTACCGCAACCTGACCAGCAAGACCCATCGGCGCATGGTGGATCAACTCAGTCCTATCCTACGCATTGCCGTAGCGCTGGATCGGCGGCAAATCGGAGCGATTCAAGCAGTCCGGTGTCAGTATGAGCCATCCCAGCAACGGCTAGAACTCCACCTCCAACGAGCCAAGGCTGAGGATGACTGCGCCTTAGAACTTTGGAGCCTCGATTACAAAAAAGCCTACTTTGAAAGTGAATATGGTGTGACGGTCATTCCGATTCTGGAACCCGTACTAACTCCTTTGTTATGAGTTGTAGGAGATCTCAGGTATCAGGCTAGCCGTGAGCAGCGCCGAACGGTGTCAGGCTCACCCTGAGCCGTTCGACGCAGTTAGAGATCCAGATCGATGACCGAATAGGGATTTCCCTGCCGGATGCTAAGCCCTGATTGGTCAATCGTCTAGGGAATGGAGGCTAGGATCCTCTGTAATCGGCTAAAACTGTAATGATCTATAAAAATTTTGTGGATTCCCTGCTGACTCATCCGACAATAGCGCTACTGCTTGTTAACTGCCCCCTGAACCATCATGCGACTTGCCAATCGACCTCCTCAGTCAGACACAGAAACCCGCATCTTAAAGGCAGCTCAGCGATTGTTCGCTCGTCAAGGCTATGACAGCACTGCCACCCGCGAGTTGGCAGAGGCTGCGGGGATTGCGGAGGGGACTCTCTTTCGCTACTTCCCGACCAAGAAGGCAATCTTAATTGAGGTGGCTACTCAAGGTTGGGTGGAGATCCTGACTGATTTGCTAACAGAGTTGAGCGAAATGGGTAGCTACAAGGCCGTGGCCCAGGTGATGCGGAAACGG
>JAYKHH010000460.1:0-5804 GCA_035285265.1 Leptolyngbyaceae cyanobacterium
TGATTGAAGAACAAACGTGGGGCGTTTTATGTGATGAACATGCCAAGACCCATCCCCATGACAATTATGGGGAACCGATTCCCTTAGTGAATTCGCCTCGGCTAGGGATGTGCGGCTATGACGGCCCTGCAGACCCCCCTTACTAGCCGCCTAACGATCCGCTAGCTTTTCCAGGAGATCCGGTCGGAGTCGGGAGAGAATCGAATCTGGTGGGACTTGGCTAAGAATATTTTCGATGATGGTGTTGGTGCCCTGTGGCCCCCAAGTACAGCCCTGCTCCAGATAGACTTGGGCTGCCCGACCGATCACGTAGGCTCCATAGCCTGCCATCCCTGCTTGGGCGATCGCCGCCCCAGCATAGGCCGTCACCCCCACGGAACCCTCTACGGCACTGGCAACAGCAGCGGTGGTCTTGCCGAGTCCAAAAAATAGACCACTGACTAACTCACTGGCGATCAGTCCACCGGAACTAAACAGAATTGTCTTCCACAACTTCCCAGCTTCATAGCGAGTCATCGGTAGGCCATAGAGTTTAGCTAACGCCCGAATCATGACTAGATCGGTGACTGCTCCGCCTATTAAATCCAGAAAAGCGACGGGATTCAGAGCAATTGCTAGGGCTTTGTATTGGGCAAATTTCCAGATCAAGGTTTCGGCTTCGGTCTGGCAGAATTCTACGGTTTTGTGGGCGATCGCAGTTTCCGCTTCCCTGGCCTGTCGTAGGGCATTCAGCGCTAACAAAGTTCGTCCTTCCTGGTTCAACAGGCTGAGAATCTTTTGTTTTAACGCATCCATCTGGGGAGGCGGCGCTTCCCACTCGTAGGTCACCTGACCATCGGGCCACTCCACCCGCACTTGCAGGGGCATGGGTTCCGCTGCCACGAGGACGATTTCATCAATGGACAAGAGTTGCTGGAGGCGATCGCCTTGGGAATTACCTGCACTCAAACTTCGGAGATGTTGATAGATAGCTTCCCGATCCTGGTCTGGATAGAGGTCAATTTTATTAAATACCAATAGCAAGGGCTTCTGGGCTTCCCGCAGGTCACACAGGGCTTGATATTCGGTGCGGGTCATATCTCCGGCAACTACAAACAAAATCAAGTCGGCTTGTCGAGCCACATCTTGAGCCATTTGTGCCCGTGCTTGTCCCTGGATTTCATCTAAACCAGGGGTATCGATTAACTCCACTTGCACCTTGCCACTCTGAGCCGGAAGCAACCAACGAACGGAACGGGGCCATTGGGTCACGCCATTGATCGGGCCGCTTTGAAATACTTTTTGCCCCAGTAGGGCATTGAGGAGCGCAGATTTCCCCCGACTCACTAGCCCAAAGGCAGCAATGCGAATTACCCCTTGATCGAGCTTGGTTAAGGCAGCTTCTAATTGCTCCAGTTCAGGTTTTAGGGTGGTTTGGAGGTTGATTTCTGGGGCGCGATCGCCATAGAACCTCCGAGCTTTGGTACTGCCACGAGAACGAAACGCCCCCTGTTTTGCATCACTGGGCGATCTCAGTCGATGAGCATGACGAGCCAAAGCCTCTCGCAAACTAGCTTTGGCTTGATTTAGATGAGACTCCTGATAACTGAAGCGAGTCAACTCGCTATCCCCCATCACGTTCTTTGGGTTCAACCCAAGGGCTAGAGACATCAAGGTTTGACACCCTATCATTGCCCTTTGAATTGAAGTACCTGTGTTCTCCTTTTCAGCCTAACGCATGTCAAAATTCACCCAATACTATTGAGCTGATTTAGCAGTTATGAGCCTGTCTAGACTCGGTGGATAACACAATTAAGCCGGATTAACCCGCATCAGAACTTGACCGTATTCAACCGGCTGACCATTTTGAACCAAAATTTCCACCACTTCTCCTGCCACCTCAGCCTCTAGCTCATTCATGAGTTTCATGGCTTCAATAATGCAGACCGTTTGACCAACTCGGATGCGATCGCCCATATCCACAAAGGCAGGCTCATCTGGGCCGGGAGCCCGATAGAAAGTTCCCACCATCGGAGACGTAATGTCCACCCATCGCTTATCTGCGGGGGTCGGCACTGGAGCGGTGGCTGCAGAGGTCGTTGAGTTAGAACCATTGCCCTTCGGTTCTGCACCCACCAGAGGCACTGACTGCTGGAGTGGCATTCCCATAGAGTTTGGGTTCCCATTGCTAGGAGGAACCGACATTAAGTCGGCAGCAGGATAGGCGATGCTGCCCCCTTGAGTACCTCGGCGGATTACTAATTCAAACGCATCGCTCTTTAAATTCAACTCTGAAATGTCAGTTCGCTCTAGGGCTGCTAACAATTCGCGTAGTTCCTCAAAGTTTAGTTCCACAGCTTACTCTCGTCCCAGGTAGGCATCAGTTCGGGTATCAACTTTAATTCGCTCACCGACGGTGATAAATAGGGGAACCATCACTTGGGCACCCGTTTCGACAATAGCGGGTTTTGTTCCACCAGTCGCGGTATCGCCCTTCACCCCAGGGTCAGTTTGAGTCACTTCCAAAACAATAGAGTTGGGAAGTTCTACTTCTAGAACCTGGTCACCCCATCGCAGGACGTTGACTTCCATCTGCTCTTTCAGATATTTGACGCGATCGCCAATCTGACTGGCGCTGAGACGACCTTCCTCATAGCTTTCCATATCCATGAAGACAAAATCGTCGCCATCCTTATAGGTATATTGCATCGCACTTTTTTCGAGATTGGCTTGGGGAAGCATTTCCCCAGCTCGGAAGGTGCGTTCAAGGGAATTTCCCGTCTGTACATTTTTCAGCTTCGTCCGCACAAAGGCTGACCCCTTACCTGGCTTGACGTGGAGAAATTCTACCACCCGCCAGACACTGCCATCTAATTCAATCGTGACACCGGGTCGAAAGTCGTTACTGGAGATCATGAATCTTGTTGAAGCAGAACAATCAGCAATTCATTTTACCGCTGAGAGGGGGTCTACCAATACCCCCATTACAGAAGTCTATAAAACAGAATCCCTCGTGAAGAGATGACCCATGCAAACTAAGGGTTTCGAGTAAGACTTCTCCTTGAGTCGCGGGTAAGGAGCCGCCCTGTGGCAATATTGAGAATAGAATGACCTGTCAATCTCCCTGTGTCTCATCAAGAGACCCTTATCCAAACCCTTGTGACAAATCACCAGCACCTTTAATAAATCCATGCTTTACCTTTGGTCTTCAATCTCCCATGCCCTGAAAACCTGGCTCAAGATCGCAACCTTGGGACTGCTACTGGTGATTCTATCGATTCACTTCAGTCCCAATGCCTGGGCGGCGGATCGGGTAAGCCGCTTGCCTGCAGGTAACGCAATTACTGATGGTAAAGCTTTATTAAGATATGCCCTGCCTATTGACAATAAATCTATGCGTGAGGTGCAGCAGAGTTTAGAGGATATTGCAACCCAACTGCGGGCTAATAAACGGTGGGGGGCTATTTCCAAAGATCTTGCTAAAGCCAGCAAAATCCTTACAAATCGTCAATCTGATTTACTCGCCAGTATTCCTGAAACTCGCCAGCCGACGGCAGAAGCACTGATTACGCAAATCCAAGCAGGAATTGAAGCTCTGCAACCCTTCGTGGAAGCCAAGGATAAAGAAAAAGTTTGGGAAGGACGCAGCAACCTCCTAGCTCAGGTCGGTCAGCTAGAAGAACTCATGGTGCAGCAATTTCCCTTTAAGGTGCCGGATGAGTACAGCAACCTACCTCAACTACAAGGACGAGCCACCATTGCCGTCAAGACCAACAAAGGTGACCTGACTCTAGTTGTGGATGGTTATAGTGCACCTCTAACCGCTGGTAATTTCGTGGATTTGGTAGAACGGGGTTTTTATAACGGCTTAGAGTTTATTCGGGCTGAGGATTCCTATGTGTTGCAAATTGGCGACCCCCCTGGCCCAGAGGTTGGTTTTATTGATCCTGCCACTGGCAAGTATCGCGGGATTCCCTTAGAAGTCTTAGTGGAAGGCGATACGGAACCAACCTATGGCATCACCTTAGAAGATGCTGGACGCTATCAAGACCATCCGGTGCTTCCCTTTTCAGCTTATGGTGCCGTTGCCCTAGCTCGACCGGGTGATGATCCCAATGGCGGGTCTTCGCAGTTTTTCTTCTTCCTCTTTGAACCAGAACTCACCCCTGCGGGTCTGAATTTGCTGGATGGGCGCTATGCCGTCTTTGGCTATGTTGTAGAAGGTAAAGAGGTGCTAGAAAAACTTAAGGAAGGAGACAAAATTGAGTCAGCGAAAGTTACTCAGGGACTTGAGAATTTAGTCCAACCTCAAGTTGCCTAAGGGAATGTTGGTTCGACGAAAGGTCTATCGAATTCACGTTGTTTAATTAATTGCAAATCTCCTACCCTATCCCTTCGGCAGGCTGCGCCAACGGAAAGCGAGCGATACTCCAACGGGATGAGGGGACATCTAAGTTGCACATCGCGTTGTCATAGCCATCTTGACCGTCCTTTATCCTGTTGGCACGGCGATCGCTGCTGGTGATTTCCCGGCTGTCTCAACTTCCCCCATCGCGCGGTAAGCCGTTGCTAAATGTTGGGCAAAGCGCGGTGTATCAAACAGCCTTAATTTCTTCGGGAAGCACAATATTACTCAACTTGATTCCTTTTCCTTTTTAAGCGGGAGGCAACCAACCCAATGCCTTGGCAATCCCTGCCAATAGCGCCACCAACAGCCCGACCGTCACCCCCCGATTGACAAACTCTTGGTTATCGAGGCGTTTGCCAATCCCGTCTACCTTTTCATCTAACGTTCTAATTTCACCGGATAGCCTTTCATCCAGGGCTTTCACGTCCCCTCGGATATCGGCTTGCCCCACTTCTAGCTTGGTGAGGCGCTCATCCATCTTGTCTAAGCGGTGGTTCACTTCGGTGAACTTTTGGTTCACTTCGGTGAACTGCTTGTCCATTTTTTGGTTCACTTCGGTGAACTTTTGGTTCACTTCGGTGAACTTTTGGTTCACTTCAGTGAGCTGCTTATCCATCTTTTGGCTTACTTCGGCGAACTGCTTGTCCATTTTTTGCTCGAAGCGGATGAGGATATCTTCGAGGGAATAGGTGACGGTGGGGGGGAGATTAGTCATCGGTAGACAGGACAGGAGGTTGACTCTAGCATAAGCGATCGCCCCATCGAAGTTCAGAACCCTCACCGTAGGGGGTGGCGAGTCATTGTCCTGAACATCGAGTGATCGCACCACCACGGAACTCGCTATCAGTCCTGCGGGACGTACCACAAGGCTCCCCCGGTGAGGCTACCGTGTCTACATCAGTCGGTTGTTGGGTATTGCCAGCCCTTTTGGCCTCCTAAATCCCCCAATGCTGGGGGACTTTGATCCGGAAGCCCCCCAGAATTGGGGGGGGCTGAGAGGAGGTGTATAGACACCGTAGCTAGGTGCTAGGGAGAAACCCCTGCGGCGATCGCCCAATGTTCAGGACAATGATCTGCTACCTCGCTACGGTGGGGGTTCTGAACTGCGATGGGGCGATCGCTTATGCTAGAGTCAACCTCCTGTCCTGTCTACCGATGACCAATCTCCCCCCCACCGTCACCTATTCCCTCGAAGACATCCTAACCCGCTTCGAGCAAAAAATGGACAAGCAGTTCGCCGAAGTGAACCAAAAAATGGACAAGCAGTTCACCGAAGTGAACCAAAAGTTTACCGAAGTGAACCAAAAGTTTACCGAAGTGAACCAAAAGTTCACCGAAGTGAACCACCGCTTAGACAAGATGGATGAGCGCCTCACCAAGTTGGAAGTGGGGCAATCCGATATCCGAGGGGACGTGA
>JAYKHH010000461.1:0-3596 GCA_035285265.1 Leptolyngbyaceae cyanobacterium
CCGTAGTTCTAACGCCAGCCTAGAACTACGGGTACAGGAACGGACTCAGCAACTCTCTGCAACCAACCTGGAACTAACCGAAGAAGTCAAGGAACGAAAGCGAACGGAAGCTCGCTTGCAAGCCTATGCAGACAAACTAGAAAAGAGTAATCAGGAGTTACAGGACTTTGCCTATGTAGCTTCCCACGATTTACAGGAACCCCTGCGTAAAATTCAAGCCTTTGGCGATCGCCTCAATGATAAATGCGGAGATCTGCTGACCGATCAGGGGCGCGACTATTTAGAACGGATGCAGAATGCATCGGGACGGATGCAAACCCTAATCAATGATCTCTTGACTTTCTCACGGGTGACCACTAAGGCAAACCCATTTGCTGCGGTCATGCTGAATGACACGATACAAGGCGTATTATCTGACCTGGAAACTCAAATTGAGCAAGTACAAGGACAGATTGAGGTTGGCACCTTGCCAACCCTGGAGGCTGATCCCACCCAGATGCGCCAACTCTTCCAAAATCTGATCAGCAATGCCTTAAAATTCCATCGGTCATCGGTTCCACCGGTGATTAAAATCAAAAGTCACACCTTCACCAGCAATATTCCTGCCTCAATGAAACAGGTTGGGCAACAGGAGTTTTGTCAAATTCAGGTCATTGACAATGGCATTGGGTTCGACGAGAAATACCTAGATCGCATCTTTATTATGTTCCAACGATTGCATAGCCGTAGTGAATATGAAGGAACAGGGGTAGGGTTGGCCATCTGTCGCAAGATTGTAGAGCGCCATAGTGGCAGCATTACAGCCACGAGTGTGCCTGGAGAGGGGACAACGTTCCTTGTGATTTTACCCATTCAGCAAGCTTTGGAGAGCCAGACCCCATGACCCAGCAGCGAAGACCGATCACCATTTTGGTGGCTGACGATGATCCCGATGACCGCTTGATGACGAGAGAAGCCCTAGAGGAAAACCGTTTGGCCAATGATCTGCACTTTGTGGAAAATGGCGAAGAGTTAATGGATTATCTGCTCCATCGGGGCCAGTATACCGATCCCAAAAGTGCTCCTCGACCAGGGCTGCTGCTACTAGATTTGAATATGCCGAAAAAGGATGGTCGCGAAGCCCTCCAGGAGATTCGGGCGCATGCCCAGTTGCGTCAGATTCCTGTGGTGATCTTAACCACCTCTCAAGCAGAAGAAGATATTTATCGAAGCTATGACCTAGGCAGTAATTCATTTATTACCAAACCTGTCTCTTTTCAAGCCTTGGTAAGCATTATGAAGGTATTAGGAAATTACTGGTTTGAGATTGTGGAACTCCCTCCGGCCAAAAGTTAGAGACTAAGCAACATGAGCACCTTTCCCATCAGCGTCCTGCTCGTTGAAGATGATGAAGACGACTATGTCATTACCCGAGATTTACTGGCTGAAATTGCAACCAGCAAGTTTAACCTGCAATGGATTCCTCGCTATGACCTGGCTTTAGACGCGATCGCCCAGAATACCTATGATGTGATTTTGGTGGACTACCGGTTGGGTGCTCATACGGGGGTCGAATTGCTGCAAGCGGCCCTGAACCAAGCCTGTAAAGCCCCTATCATCATGCTCACGGGGCAGGGGGATCAAGAAATTGACTTGGCAGCCATTCAAGCCGGAGCCTCCGACTACCTGGTGAAGGGCCAAATTAGTCCAGATCTATTAGACCGAGCCATTCGTCATGGGATCGAGCGTAAGCGCATGGCCATTGCCTTGCAAACCAGCGAGGAACGTCTGCGCCAATTAGTTGAAACCATTAATGCAATTCCCTGGGAATACAATCATCCTGAGCAGCGGTTTACCTATGTAGGGCCGCAGGCGGTGAAACTACTGGGCTATCCTCTAGAAACCTGGTATGAACCAGGATTTTGGCCCAACCATATCTATTCCCCCGATCGCGAGAAGACCGTGGGGATGTTTTCCAAGTATGGGCAACTAGGGAAAGATTACACCTTGGAATACCGGATGGTGGCCGCAGATGGGCGGATTGTGTGGTTCCACGATATTGTCAGTGTGATCCAGACCCATCACCTCCCCTATCTTTTGCGGGGGATGATGGTTGACATCACCGAACGCAAGCAAGCTGCTCAAGAAATTCAAGAAAGTGCGTCTTCGATGCGGACGCTCTATAAGGTGACTTCAGCTCGAAAACTCACCTTCGAGCAACGCCTCCAAGGGTTATTAGCGATGGGACGCCGCCGATTTGATTTGGATGTGGGGATTTTAGCTCAAGTTGAGGGCGATCGCTATGAAGTCGCTGCCGTTCAAGCCCCAGGGTTCCCATTGGCAAAGGGAGATATCTTTGATCTGCAGCAAACCTATTGTCGTGAAACCCTCCGAGCCAATAAACCCATCGGCTTCGAGCACGCATCGGCTTCTGATTGGCATCAGCATCCTGCCTATGGTGCCTTCAAACTAGAAGCCTATATTGGTACCCCGGTGGTTGTATCCGATCGTGTGTATGGCACCCTCAATTTTTCCAGCTTGACTCCCCGATCCAGAGAGTTTAGAGCCGTGGATCAAGAGCTATTGAAATTAATGGCGCAATGGATTGGTAGCGAACTGGAACGAAATGCGGCGAGTGCTGCATTGCAACGGCAATTCCAACGCACCCTGCTGCTGACCCAAATCACCGACGAGATTCGCCAAAGTTTGGATTCTAAACAAATTTTTGAAATTGCTGCCAACCAAATTGGAAAAGCATTTGGAGTCAGTAGCTGTGCAATTAAAACTTACATTGCTGAGCCAGCACCTAAGATTTCTATTGTTGCTGAATATTTATCCCCTGGATATTTTTCGACTCTACACTCAGAAACCTGGGTGGACAACAGCCTGTATGTCCAGCAGCTCTTAGTTCAGGATGCGGCGATTGTCTACTCAAATATTGCTACAGCATCTCAGTTTCCTTTGCCCGATCCGGCCATCCATCCTAGGAATTTAAAGTCCCTACTAGCAATTCGCACCTCCTATCAAGGAAAACCAAATGGGGCGATTGGGCTGCATCAGTGCGATCGCCACCGGGATTGGACTGAGGATGAAATTGAGCTATTAGAAGCCGTTGCGGCTCAAGTTGGTATTGCCCTCGCTCAAGCCCATCTCCTAGAGCAGGAAACTCAACAACGGGAAAAGTTAGCCTTGAATAATGTGGCCCTAGAACAGGCAAAACGAGATGCGGAAGCCGCCAGTCGAGCCAAGAGTGAATTTTTAGCCATGATGAGCCATGAAATCCGGACTCCGATGAATGCGGTGATTGGCATGACAGGTTTGTTATTGGATACCGGACTGACACCCCAACAGCGAGACTTCACTGAAACCGTTCGCAGTAGCAGTAATGCGCTGCTCACCATCATCAATGACATCCTGGATTTCTCTAAAATTGAATCAGGCAAGTTGGAGTTAGAAGCACAATCCTTCAGCCTGAGGCGTTGTTTGGAGGAATCCCTAGATTTGTTTGCTCCACGAGCCGCCGAGAAGGGGCTGGAGCTAGTCTATGTGATGGATGCCCAGACCCCAGAATACATTGTGGGAGATGTCACCCGCATTCGGCAAATCCTCGTCAATTT
>JAYKHH010000462.1:0-7097 GCA_035285265.1 Leptolyngbyaceae cyanobacterium
CGGTAGGGGATCGGGCAATTCTGCATACTGGGCTTGTAATTGGGTTTGCAGTTCTGCCAATTCTTGCCGTCGGGTTTGTTGAGTTTCTTGGGTTTTCTGCCGTTGCCACTCAAATTGTTGTTGCTGCGTGCGTTGATCTCGCAATTGCCGTTCCGCGCGATCGCGGGTTTCTTTAGCGATCCCTAAGGTTTTTTCGAGTTCTGCTAACGCCGTCTGCGTCTGGGTGATTTGTTCACTCAAGGTCAAACGTTGGCTACTAAAGGTTGCGGATTGATTCAATTGATCGGTTTGTTGGCTGCGATACTGTTGTAATTGGCTCTGCCCCAATTGCACCTTTTCCTGGAGGCGTTGGCGCTGAATTTCTAGCTCTTGCAGCCGTTGGTTGGCTGATCGCAAGGCGAGTTCTTTCTCTTGTAATAAGGTTTCCTGGGTTCTGACCGTGGCTTGCAGTTGTTGCCACTCACTATGGGTTTGAGATTGTTCTAACTCGGCTAGGGATTGTCTTAAGGCTTGCAGTTGAGCCGATTGTGCCGGAATCTCAACGGACAAGACTTGTAGCCGAGCGATCGCATCTGTAAATTCTTGGGCAGTTTTGACCTGCTGGGTTTCTAGCTGGATGCGTTGGTTGGTCAAACTCTTTAAATCTGCCTGTAACCGCTCAGCCTGCATTTGGCTTTCTCGATGCTGTTGTCGGGCTTCGATCAGTTCCTGCGATCGCTCCTTGACTCGACCCAATAAGCAACTGATTTCACTGGTACACCGAACTAGAATCTGCTCAATTTCTTGCAGGCGACTTCTCAGACTTGTCACCTCCGCTGATTCCTGAGCAGCTCCCGTCCCAAAGTGAATCGAGTAACGGGTATCCACACTACCGCCCGTCATGGCTCCACTGGCTTCTAGTAGTTCGCCCTCTACAGTGACAATGCGGTACTCCCCTAAGTGCCGACGGGCCTGATCCAGGGTTGCAAAGACAACAGTGTTACCAAACACATAGCCAAAGATATTGCGGTAGCGAGACTCGCAATCGAGCAAATTTACGGCGTAATCGATCAACCCCTCTGGTTTTTGCCAATTCGAGAAAGCATTCAGACGCGGCGCTTGAATTTTATTGAGGGGTAGAAAGGTAGCACGTCCAGCTTTTTTCTGCTTGAGTAGGGCGATCCCGGCGGCGGCGATGCCATCATCTTCGACGACTAGATTGCCTAATCTAGCCCCCGCCGCCGTTTCTAACGCCAATTGATAACGGGATTCCACCCGACCCAATTGAGCCACCAAGCCACAAATTCCTGGCATTCCACTTTGCAAAATCAGGCGGGTGGAAAAAGTGCCCTGGGTTTCCTGCACGGCTTGGGCTTCCGCTTCTAGCTTGTCTAAACGTCGTTGCTTTTCCCGTTGTTCTTGTAAGAGCCGAGTTTGGGTTTCTTGTTGAATTTGGAGGTTTTGTTCTAAGGTAGCAAGGGATTGGGCGATCGCCTGCACCTGAGCCGTAGTTGTAGTTTGGACTTCCGTGGTTTGGGTGGTGTTGGCTTCCTTTCCGGCAATTTCCTGTGACAAGGTTTCCAATAAGCGAACTTGTTCTTGGGTTTGGCGCTCTAGTTGGTGGACTCTTTCTTGTAACTGAGCTTGTTGGGTACGCTGGGGATCAAGGGTCTGTACCAGGGTTTCGATCTGGTGGTGCAAACTAGTTTGCTGTTGTACCCAGGCTTCGGAGGCAGCAGCAAGGACACTCACCGCTTCTCGGCTCTGCTCAACGGCCTGTTGTGCCTCATCTCGTTGTTGCCGCAGCAATGACAAATCTTGAGCGGTAATAGATTGTTCTTCCTGGGCTAAGGTGTCTAAGGATTTGAGGTGAGCTTGAATTTCTTGCTGGATCTGTCTAATGCGGTTGGCAGTGTCTTCCGTTGCTTTAGCTAAATCCTGTTCTTGACGTTGGAGTTGCCGCAATTCGGCTTCACGGGTAGCCAGCGTGGCTTGCAATGCCAGATGCTCTTCTTCTCCCAAAGCTCTGACTTGGCGATTGAGGGTTTCTAACTCACCCTCTGCCCGTTGAATCTCCGTTCCCAGATTATTGAGTTGCTCCGTCAATTCCACAATGCTGCGTTCATCGGCATCAATTTGTGCCCCTAGGCGCTGCACACTGGCCGCTAAACGCTGATAGTTAATCACCCCTTCCCAGCGGGATTTTGCCTCTAATTCAGCCCGCAATTTTTGATATTTTTCAGCTTTAACCCGATCTTGGGACAGGCGATCGCGTTGATCCACTAACTCCTTCTCGACAATCCGAAAGCGGTCTTCCCGCTCCTTGACAGCATCCAGCTTTTCCTTCGCTTGTACAATTTTGCGATCAAAGGCTGCTACCCCAGCCAATTCATCAATGATCTCCCGTCGTTCCCGGGGATTCATCGAAATAATGCTAGTGACATCCCCCTGCAACACCACGTTATACCCCTCTGGATAGATCCGCAGTTGATTTAACTGTTCGTGCAGTTCTGTCAGGGTGCAAGGCTCGCCATTAATGTAGTAATTCGAGGTGTAAGTTCCCTGCTGAGTCACCCGCAGCTTCCGAGTCACTACCCATTCCGTCGAGGGCAAATCCGTCGCGTCTAGAAATTCGGTTTCTGTGTCCCCCAATTCAAAGGTCACGGTAACGCTAGCTTCCACCGTTGAACGCCCCCGTGTGGCTTGGGCATGGTTGACTAAATCCGGCAAGCGATCAGCTCGCATCCCCTTAGAACTGGATAGACCCAGGGCAAATAGGAGGGCATCCAAAATATTAGATTTACCGGAACCGTTAGGGCCGGAAATCACGGTGAAACCGGGCAACAACGGAACGGGTGTGGTGCCACCAAAAGACTTGAAATTTGACAGTTCTACACGTTTGACGTACACAGGCTAACTCAGCCCTTAAAGGAGTACAAGCATACCAATTTCACTTGGATTCTCAACAGGTTAGCACGAGCAGTAGAAAAAATGATCGTGCGATCGCAAATCTCTCGAAATCTTTGCTTTCAGGGTTCGCTGATTTTCCACTAGTGTTTTGAAGGTTTGAAAATCCTGCATATACGCTATATATAGCGTACTCTCCAGTAAGTTTTTCGGATAGACAATATTTATTGCGTTTTTTATCCACCCTATAGTTTGGCATCTGAAACCTGATGGTTTTTGTGGACATGGCAAACCTTCAGAAACTGTTTGTAAACTAAGATTAAGTTGTTCTCAACTCCTGAGCTAGCAAGCATTTTCAGGCATCCCATCGAAATCTAGATGGAACTCCGATTGAAGCTGAAAACCCAATATAGCCATCCTAAGTGAATGATAAATTTCTTCTCCCCCTCTCCCTGCTTGGGCTACCGTGTCTACATAAGTCGGTTGTTGGGTATTGCCAGCCCTTTTGGCCCCCTAAATCCCCCAATTCTGGGGGACTTTGAACCGTGACTAGCCCCCCAGGATTGGGGGTTGGGGGGCTGACAGGATTTGTGTATACACCGTAGCCCTGCTTGGGAGAGGGGGTTGGGGGGTGTAGCTCGCTTCCCGCAGGGTGGGTGTTTACGATTCAGATAGGATTGCTATACCAGCAAGACCTGTGGGTGCTGCAACAATCGTTTACAAACAGTTTCTCAAGCCAGTTGCGCGCACCCTGAGCGTGCGAGTTAAGGTAGGAGCATCGAGATGTGTGTTCTAGGGTTATCCCTCTACAATAGGGTTATTCCTGCATCACGCCTTGGAACCGGAGACTATCACCCATGCCTGTTGTAGTCCCTGTTAAGATTCCCGTTCAGTCGGTGCAGAAACGTCCCTGGAAATCCCTGCGGTCTACTACCTTAAAGCTTCAAAGAATTGCCGGGATTGAACCCGATGATTGTTTCTACATCCAGAACTACCAGACAGTAATTGGTAAAGACCGATTGGATTTAAGGGTTGACCCACCTCCAGATCTGGCCATTGAGAGTGATCTCACTTCCAAAACAGAAGCTAAAGCCTATCTTGCAATTCGAGTTCCGGAGTTGTGGGTTTATGAAGATGGCAAGCTCACCGTTAATGTACTGCAAAACAATGAGTACATTGAGTCTGCGATCAGTCCCACCTTTCCAGGTTTGCCCCTCACTGAAATGATTTCCCAGACTATAAAGCAAGCAAAGGAAACTGGCATGAGTCCGGCATTGCTAGAAATTGAGGGCTGGGTGAATGATCAATCCTGACGGGGCCTCTAGTAGGAGCACCTCCGTATAATTACCGAAAATTACCTCGATCTGATCAGGGTGAGAACAAGCTGGGATATAATATTCCTCAAGCATCTACCCAAGCTTTATCTTATCCTTATTAAGTTTCAATCTTCGCTCTAGTTATCATCGGCATAGAGTCAAAGTCACCTAGGTTTAAACCATTGAGTTGTGGTCGCAATGCTGCATTTAGCCCAAGTGGTAAAGAAGGGAGCTTTGAGCAATGCCGACCTCCGATTGCTTGCTTACCAAAAAGCTGAGGAGATTTGGGCAGTTGTCCTTGAAGAAGACGCACTCCTTTCCACAACCCTTCCTTGTCCTGGGGAAGGGGCATTAGTTTTAGTAGAGCTGGCTGACACTCGTGAAATCTTGCAAGTTCAGGAGTCAACTCATTGGGTATTGGCGCTCATCCAAGCCTATTTAACAACGGGTATCACCCCTGAATTCCTGCAAAAGGAAGCAGAGCGAGCTGAACAGTGGCGGCAATCCTTAACATTGCAAAGTCAAGAGTTGAGCCGTCGTGCTCTAGAAATAGAAGCCCGTCGCGAACAAATTGAAGCTCTTGAAGAAAAAATTAAACAAGAAAAGCAGGAATTGGAATTGATGGCAGTCCAACTAAAAACGACTGTTCAAAAGGATTCCTAGAGACCATGGGTGTCCAGTTAAGGTTTTAGGCTACATGTTAGATGTTAAGAGTCTGAGCGGCAATCCGTCGATGTCGTTTCCGCTTGGCTTTGAGCAGCCCGAAAGATTAGTAGTGTGCCACCAGAAATGGGATCAGCGACGTTGTCCGTCCCTGTGGACGGGCACGGCTGAGGTGGCAGCAGGAACAAAACACGATTTCCAGCGAGATCTTTTCTAGGGGATGATCTCAGGCAATGTGAATTCGATAGCCCTATTTTGCGTGCGCGCACGCAAAATAGGGTTTTTAGGAGGCTTTTGCGGAGCGAAAGCCTCCTAAAAACCCTTGCATCGAACTGACGTTCTCAGAGGGTGTTTGAACAGTCCATGTTTGAGAAGTCCTGATCTGCATGTCGATAGCCTCCCTAGCCCCCCTAACCCCCCAATTCTGGGGGGGATCGGATTCCAAGTCCCCCAGAATTGGGAGCCAAACGGGAGCAGACGCAGAGGTTTAGAGACTTTTCAAACAGCTTCTAACCCGAAGAATTTGTCGTTTTCGCAGCATTCAAGTGGCCTTTAAGAATCTGAGTGACTGCGGGTGAAAGGTTAGTAAACCGAATGTAAATGCCAGATTCAGGATTGATAGGAGATTTCATGACCTTGGCATATACTTCATCGAGTTCTAAACCAGCTTCAGAACTGAGCAATAAATTAATTTTGACGTTCGTTAAGGGATCGATAGGCCCTTCGGACTTTAGGACGGCCCCTAGCTCAGACAATTGAATCAGACTGCCTTGATAGATACGACCCGCTGTAGATTTCCCCTCTAAAAGCACGTATTGTAACGGAATCTCAGCAGGCAATGGTAGCAGAGATTCCTGATGTTGGCTGCGGAAGCAGTTATAGGCTCCACCAATTCCACTAATTTCATAGAGCGTAGTGGGATGTTTAATCCCCTTCAATTCCACTTGCATTTCTCCATCAATTTGCAGAATCGAGCCGATCTCCTTGTAAGTATTCTCGCTAATAAGAACCTGTCCTCCTACGGTACAAGCTTCCACCCGTGCTGCTAAGTTGACGTGGGCACCAATAATCGTATACTTAGCTCGTTTATCAGATCCAATATTGCCCACAATCACTTCGCCTGTATTAATGCCAATGCCCATCTGCAATTCAGGAAAATCTCTCTGCCGCATTTGTTCGTTGACCGTATCCATCGCCTGTTGCATGGCGATCGCACAGGCTACCGCTCGATCCGCATCATCTTCTCGGTATAAGGGGGCACCGAACATGATCAGGATACCATCCCCCATGATTTCATTGATAGTTCCCTGATACTGACTCACCACGTCCGCCATTATTTTCAGATATAGATTCAGCACATTGACCACTTCCTCTGGGGTAATCCGTTCTGACATCGCAGAAAATCCGCGTAAATCTGAAAATAAGACCGTGACCTTGCGGCGAGCACCCCCCAGTTGAAGTCCCCCCGGTGTTTCCAGAAGATTAGAAACCACTTCATCGGTCAGATAACGACCAAAGGTTCGACGCATTTCATCCGAGGTATAGGCAATGTAGCCCACAATGGTTCCGATAGAACCCACCAGTGCAAACAGGGGGGGGATAACCGGAATCCACCAACCCGCTTGAAAAGACAGGTAACTACTCCCCAGAAGCAGGATCATGGCAGCCAAAACATGAATGGGAAAGCGAAGCTGCTGACGTTTCGTCCGTCCGTGACGTTGCCCCTGCCAACTCAGAACTGCACCCACGGTGGCCCAGAATATCACCCAAGTCCACTCCCAGGGATCTGCCCAGGTTTGAATGAGGGGTTGACCCTGCAGCACCGTATTCAAAATCTGGCTAGTTAAATTAGCGTGGATAATTACCCCCGGCATTCGCTCTGGCGCGGATAAGAGACGACTACTGTAGGGGGTATAGAATAAATCCTTAAGGCTTTCTGCGGTAGCACCAATCAAAACAATGCGATCGCGCACCAGTTCCGGAGGGAATTTATTGGCTAAAACTGCCGTGATCGGGATACGCTGAAAATGTTGGGGCGGGCCTTGATAATTAATCAGGATTTGGTATCCCCCCACCTGAGCATTTACATAGCCGCCATCATTGGGATGGAACTCTGGAAAGATCGTGGAACCCAGTTTCACTTGATTGTCTGAAGTTAACTCCGGCTCAATTCCCTGAGCTTTCAGATACAGCGCTGCTAAGTAAAACCCTAAACTGGGAAATGTTTCATCC
>JAYKHH010000463.1:0-3533 GCA_035285265.1 Leptolyngbyaceae cyanobacterium
CAGCATCACCTGTAAACCACAGGCTCTGGCCGTATGAATCATTCTCAGGGCTTCAGCTAAGCCCCCAGACTTCATCAGCTTAATATTGATGCCATGCACCCGATCCGCTAAACGGACAATATCTTGGCTCGTAAAGCAACTTTCATCTACAAAAATGGGAAGGGGCGATCGCCCATACAGTTCCACCAACCCCGCCTCCTGACCTCTAGGCAAAGGCTGCTCCACATAAATCACCCCCAATTCCGCCAGCCACTCACACATTTTGATCGCAACTTCGACGGTCCAGGCTCCATTGGCATCCACCAATACCTGCGTCGCTGGGGGAATCTCCGCTAGCACGGCCCGCAGAAATTCCTGATCAGCCAGAAAGCCATCGGGTAGACCTAGTTTCACCTTAAAGGCTTTCACCTCCGTCAATTGCAACCAATCCCGCACCCGTTGCCGCGCCACTTCTGGGGGATTAATCCCAATCGTGACGGAGGTAGGCAAAACCCGACTCCGATCCAACCCCCAAAGCTGCCACAGGGGGAGGCCCGCCCGTTTTCCTAACCAATCCTGGAGGGCAATTTCGATCGCCGTCCGTGCCGCTGAGGGGAGTTGCAGCTCCTGGAGTTTCAGCTCGATTTGCTGTCGATCCAAGGGACTGAGAGTTGCCAGCAGGGGAGCTACCTGTTGGAGAGCTTGCACAATCCCCTCCGTCGTTTGGGGAAGTTCCCCCACGGAAAAAGGGGAGGCTTCCCCCCATCCCTCAATGCCTGCGTGTTCGACCCGCAACCAAACATTGGTGGTTTGGGCCGTGGTTCCCCGGCTAATTGTGAGGGGGAACCGCTTATGCACCGTAAAGGTTTGAACCTCAATTCGCATCGTATCAGTGGGTTAAAGGGCCATCATTAGTTAAACAGCCATACCTAGTTAAACAGCCATAACAGGGGATTATCGTCTAAATGATCGGTGACAGTCCGACCAATGTGGTCAATCGCAGCCAAATCCTCGGTTGAAAGGTGAACCTCAGCCGCCTTGACATTTTGAATCACCTGTTCCGTATTCCGAGCCCCGACGATCGCATTCGTTTGGGGTTGAGCAATCAGCCACGCGATCGCCAGATTTCCTAAACTCGTTTGATAGCGATCGGCAATAGGTCGCAGTTGATCCAGAGCCTGTTGGGCCCGTTGGTAGTTCTCATCTTGAAAGAGCCGATTTTTGGATCGATTATCCGCCGGATCAAAGTGATGTCCAGGATTAAACTTCCCCGTTAACAATCCCTGGGCCAAGGCAGAGTAGGCCAAAATCGAAATCTGATTCTCTACACAATAAGGCACCGTTTCTTTTTCCACCTGCCGCCAGAACAGCGAATAGGGAGGTTGCAAACTATCAATCCGTCCGTATTGGGCTGCTTCCTCTAACTGTGCCCGTGAAAAATTCGAGACCCCGATCGCCCGAATTTTCCCCTGTCGCTTGAGGTCATTCATGGCCTGCATCGTTTCACAGATGGGAACAATCTCACTGGCAAAGGTTCCTGAAGGCCAATGAATTTGGTACAGGTCAATGTAGTCGGTTTTGAGGTTTTGGAGAGAGCGATCGCACGCCTCTATCACCTGTTGATACTTCAAATGATTGGGAAATACCTTAGTAGCATAGACCACCTGATCACGGATATCAGATAGAGCTTGCCCCACAATTCGCTCTGAGTGGCCCTCTCCGTAAACCTCTGCCGTATCAATCGTAGTAATTCCGGCCTCGACCGCAGCTCGAATTGCCTTAAGCGTTTCAGTATCCTCAATACCCACCCACATGCGTTTACCCGCCTGCCAGGTTCCCATCAAAATAGGCGAGATTTGGATTCCAGAAATACCCAGTGTGCGTTTTTCCATCATGCTTACCTCAACTGCCATAACTCTAGTCGTTCACCCAAGGAACTTTGCCCAGTTGCTCCCATCCAAAAGAACCAATTTGTAGGTTTTTGCAGGGTCGGAGACTCTGCAAAAATTGATTGGCAGACTACTAGAGGTCTACCGTTTTGGATAAACTCCATGCCTGAAAATCAGCGATCGTCATCCACCAATTCTGGGTTCCTACCCATTCATTCTGAATCCAAAGCCAAACCAAAATCCAAAATCATGTCGATTAGCCCACCAGAAAGAGGCAAGAGAGGGAAAATAATTTTTGTTAAATTCTTGTATTAAGAATTGTAAAGCCAAAAACATCCTGTGGAAAACTTTCAAATTTTTGTGGAAAACCTGTTGAGAACTTGTTGAGAACCTCCCTGACCTAGTGGAGAACTTGCCTAAGTATAATTACCCTGTGGAGAAACACCCCACTTTTTCCACAAGTTTTCCACAAGCTGTCACCCCCCATAAACCCAATCCAGGCATGATCCCCGATCGTTTTCCACATTTTCCACAGCTACTACTACTACTATCAATAAAATTTTAAAAAAAAGAAGAGATTAGAACGGCTCAAAAAATAATTCAAACTAGCTTGTTCAAGCTGAGAGTGATAGGATGTCGGTTCAACTCAAGCTTTCCATTTTTTAGCTCGCTGCTTTGTAGCAGTTTTGTCGCTACAGCCCACCCAAAATTTTTCTTCCACCCTCCCATGAAATTGGTCTGTACCCAAAGTGATCTAAACACCCATCTTTCGCTAGTTAGCCGCGCTGTGCCTTCTCGACCGACCCATCCGGTGCTAGCGAATATTTTGCTGATTGCCGATGACAATACGCAGCGAGTCAGCCTCACCAGCTTTGATTTAAGCTTGGGAATTCGCACTAGCTTTGATGCCCAAGTAGAAGTAGGGGGGAGGCTAACCCTACCCGCCAAGTTATTGACTGACATTGTGGCGCGGCTTCCCGATGGAGAGATGACGCTGGATGCCGAGATTCGGGAGGATGCTGCCGAAGGGATCTTGGCAACTTTGGTGTCGGCTTCGGGACGCTATCAAGTGCGAGGCATGGGAGCAGAAGAATTCCCCGAACTCCCCGTGGTTGAGGATGGTGGGGTGGCTCACTTTTCCGTGGAAGCTTTGCTCGAAGGGTTGCAGGGTTCTTTGATTGCCACGAGTAGTGACGAGACCAAGCAGGTGCTCACGGGGGTACATCTCACCGTGCAAAAAGACAGTTTAGAGTTTGCTGCAACGGATGGCCATCGTTTGGCGGTGGTACAGACCATCAACCCAGACTCTGCAGAATCAGCAGCCCAAGGGAGTACGAATCCTTCTGAAGCAGGATTTGATGTCACAATTCCCGCTAAGGCTTTGCGAGAACTGGAGCGGATGATAGGTAATCGCGCCGGTAGTACGGTGGCCCTCCACTTTGACCCTGGTCAAGTGGTGTTTGAATTAGCAGATCAACGGATTACCAGTCGCTTATTAGAGGGCCAGTATCCGAACTATCGCCAACTGATTCCTCGACAGTTTTCCCAGCAAGTGACGGTGGAACGCCGGTTGTTTCTGGGTGCCCTAGAGCGAATTGCGGTGCTGGCTGACCAGAAGAATAACGTCGTTAAGGTCAGTCTCGATAGTGTGGGGCAAGGTCTCAC
>JAYKHH010000464.1:0-7346 GCA_035285265.1 Leptolyngbyaceae cyanobacterium
CGTCGGCAAAAACCCCACCCAGAATTACATCAAAAAGGGGGCTTGGAAAGAAGCCATTGCTCAAAAGGGAACAGTTAAGTCCGTATTGCTGTGTCCCAGAACAGAGCCATCCCCCTCCCCCACAACTGACTGGAAAGAAGGGGATACTGCCCTGCTGATTCACGTTTATGGAGGGATTGGGGGCAAAAAGGCAGAAGCTGCGACCCAGGGGCCGATCTATTTCGGACATTTTGCCTATGGCAAAGCTCAGGTGGTGCGGGAACCCTTGGCGGATGAATTGATGTTTGACTTGGAGTATTACCAGGTCTATACCCATAACAGTGAGGGGTTAATTGCAGGCAAGTTGGCTTGGAATCGCTATCTGGGCGATCGCCAATTTGGTTGGTTAGGCACCCGTCCCATCGTAGATCTGCTGGTGAAATGGGATGTTTTTACCCAGCCCTACAATCTTCCGACTACCCAGTATTCTGCTTTAGACATTCTCCTAGATCAGCTAGAAACGATGGTAGCTCGCTACCGGATCGGAGATGGTACGGGTGGCACCTATGTTGGCCCCGCGCACAACTGTTCCCAGGACTCTAATCAGGCGTTCTATAGTGCCATCCAAAGGGTGGACAATGCCCTCAAAGCCGACCCGGAACTACGAAACTGGATACTACAAGCTCCAGTGCAGGCACAACGTCTGTACCAGTTGAGGAAATTAGACACCACGATCCGGCACACCCTGCTGCCCTTTGGCTCAGCCCGATCCGATTGGGAGCATGGGGAGAACAACCTGGGCATCAGTCCCGAACAGAATCCCTGGGAGCAACTTTGGATTGGTATCCGCAGTTGGCGGACTTTGCTGCCTCGTTTGGCTAGCCAAGCGATCGCCACTCAATTTCTCAAGCAAGGGGCATCGATCTGGGTATTACGAACCAGTCAGATTGGCGGCGACGATCCCGATATTGCTCCCGTTGCTCCGACTCGCATCGGTTGATTTGTGTGATTATCGAATTGCGGTCGTCCTTTGGGGCGATCGAGGATTGGAACTGGCGCACAATCAACAAAACTCAGGGGATCTACAATTAAAGATCATGCGCTCCAGGCTGGCAGGAAACTTTTATGAGTGTAGAAGTGAGTGCGATTGCCTTGGTTTCCTAATTGAGAGAGAGATCGCGGATAAGAACGGTCGATTCAACACAAGATAGGGCGATCGCAGATGATCTAGAACCTCGCTTTGTAATCCCTGTCACTCTTTACAGGCTAGCTGCCATGTAGATGTATACACACTTGTAGGAGAGCAACTCCAATGAACGAACCTGTGCTGATGACCAGAGCTTACGAAGAAATCATTGACTTTATTGCAGCGGGCACAACGCCTAGCAGTCTCATTGCCTTTCAACCTTCTGAAGGTGTTAAAGAACGAGTCGCTAACCTAATTGAGCGAGAAAAATATGAAGGAGTTTCTCTAGAAGAAAAACAAGAACTCGATCAGTACATGATCTTAGAACATCTGATCCGGCTGGCTAAAGCACGGGCGTATCAACATTTAGCATGAGTCAACAGCCGCGTCCCTATATTAGTCAAGAACTACGTCGCTTAGTTGCAACCCGTGCCGAACACATTTGTGAGTATTGCCTCATTGGTGAAAGTGATACCGCCTTTGGTTGTGCAGTGGATCATGCCATCAGCCTCAAACATGGAGGAACTTCTGATGCCGATAATCTGGTCTATGCTTGTGTCTTCTGTAACCGTTATAAAGGTAGTGATATTGGTTCGATTCTTTGGACAACTAGAGAATTTTTACGGTTTTTCAACCCCAGAGGGGATCAGTGGGCTGACCATTTTCAGTTGGATCAAGCAGTCATTGAACCCCTAACGGGCATCGGGCAGGTGACTATACAAATTCTAGGATTTAACTATCCTGACCGTTTGCAAGAGCGCCAGTTGCTAATTAACCGAGGACAATATCCTCCTAAAGTAGCCGCAAAATTTCTCAGGAAGCCCAATGCCGCTGAATGAAGTGAACACCGCTGAAGAGTTAGCCATATGAGTGCAGAGACTAGAGCGATCGCAAAGCCAGAAACCCTACAACAAACTGTTGAGATCAGCGAGCATGGAAGCTTTATTCTTCCGGAACCGATTCGCCGTCATCTCAATTTACAACCAGGCGACAAACTCATCCTGATCCCGGAAGCCAATGGCAGTCTTCGCTTGACTAGTCTTCGCAATCAAATCAAGGCGTTGCAAGGCATCTACAAAGATATTGCGCCAGGTGTTAGCCTTGCAGACGAGTTAATTCAGGATCGGCGCAAGGAAGCTCAAGGATGAGTTTACAACCCACGGCTGTATTGGATGCTTCAGCCCTCCTTGCCTATCTCCAAGGAGAAATCGGAGCCTCAGTTGTCGCGACCTTTTTGATTCAAGGGGCAGTGATGAGCAGCGTTAACTGGGCAGAAACCCTATCCAAACTCGCACAGCGGGGGCAAGATCCAGATATCGTAGCCACTTAATTGGTGAATCAAGGCTTGCTAAACGATGCTTTGCAAATTTATCCTGTTGACGAGTTACAAGCTCGTTCTATCGCCAAACTGAGACTTTCAACTCAAGCTCAGGGATTGTCCTTGGGCGACCGTGCTTGCCTCGCCTTGGCACTTATCCTAAATCTTCCGGATCTGACTTGCGATCGCCTTTGGGCAAACTTAAACCTAGGCGTAACCGTGAACCTGATTCGCTAAAATCATAAAATTTACAGTTAAAGATAATTCGTTTCAGGTCGGCAGGAAACTTTTATGAGTGTAGAAGTGAGTGCGATCGCAAAACTGCATACCTTAACTCCACAACACCGACAAGCCGTCTTAGACCATCTGGTATGGCTGAACGTCAATAGAGATATGTCTTGCACCCTTGATGCCATCAATTGTGTACTACGGTGAATAGCAAGTCATTACACCAAAACTCAATGGGTCTGCAAACTCTGAATCCAGGCAAAATCATCGTCGCTCACGAGTGGAACAGGCGGTTGGGTATAGTCGATTGCCAAGTCCAGGGCCGCTTCTCGACCCACCTGTTCCAACACTTCCTGCAAATCCACAACTGGTTCTAGATCGTCGGGGCGTAAGGGAAACAAAAAGCGCGGCAGTGAATCTTGCAGATTAAACGCATACAGTTCTGCGGCAGGACGACAATTCGCACGGCTAACCAAAATCCGATAGTCCGATGCCACTCCTCCCTCTACTGGCTTTGCTTCTCCGGTTCGCAACAAATCAATTTCTACTAGGCTGGCTGTACTGTTCAACACGGCTTGGCGTTTGGCATCGTATTTCATCTTGCCTTCCCCTGCCCGCTTGTTCTTCGGCGATAGTACCTCTACCACTGTCACCACGGTTCCCGTTCCCACTTCTCGAATTTCTAAAAACCGCTCCTGGGTTTCTGCAGCGATCGGTACTGTCACCACCAGCGGTTCACTGAGGGCGGGTTCACGGAGTGTAGCTGTAGTTCCTTGAGGTTGCGATCGCTGGGTGCTTCGCTGAAACACCGAAACATCTGGAATGCCCACCATTAGCGAGTCTGTATAAACCCGTTTTTCGACCGCAGCCCGATATTTGGGTGTAATGACAGCATTAAGAGTTCGCGCCAGCACTGAAATTAGCCCAAAATGAACCTCTGACCACAGTTCAGGATTCTCAAAATAAGGATTCATTCCAGGAAACTTAGGCTTCATAGATTGTGCTTCCTATCCCTCCCTCTTATTTTATGTTCCTTTTTCTCTCTTGAGTGAGAGGCAGATACTTCTAGGCCATCCTCATCGCAGGATCAACAGCATCCAGTAGCATCAGGTTTGGGTAACGCCAGAAAGTGCTGAACGATAGCATCAAGTAGAGAATGAGCTAGGCAAAGGCGGAATTCGGGCTAAGATCCCGTTCTTGAAAGGCTGGGGACGATTGGCCCAAGGTAGGTAGCCATCATCAGCGGCAACATATAAGCTGGCGCATTCTAAAACAGCACTGGCACTGGTTTGAGCCGGTAAATCCCCAAATAAATAGGTGTACTTTCCGGGGGCTGCCAAAGCAACGGCACAGGAACGACTACAAGCACTCAGACATTCCACAGGCTGAATCGCTACATCAGCTTGTAATTCCCACTCTTGATGCAAGTTTTTCACTGCTTCTAGCAAGTATTGGCCTCCCTTCTGACCTTCGTGTTCTCGCTCTGTTTGGGAAAAAGCACAGGTTTGGCAAATAAACAGAACGTGTTGGGTTGGCATCCTCTCTTCCTTAGGTGATTCATTAACTTGACATGCAGTAGCTAGCTCGCCCTATGCCTAAGGGCAGTCCCATGGGGGTTGCTATCTATAACCAGACAACCAGTATGGGGCAAAACCTCAGGTTTGATCAAACGAAGTGCGGTGGAGTGCCCTACGAGAGAGAGCCCCTAATCCTACGATGTACTCCAAGAAACCCTGCTGGTACAATCGCCTCACGGTTGGGAGTATCCAATCATTTCCGACCAACCCAGAATTGCGATTGGATCAGAAACCAACACTCCATTTGATTCCCAGTTATCACAGAAAGGAATGCTGAAATGAATTTGCAGTCTCGTATCGGTGGGTACAATCCTGGCAAACGACCCGATGACGCTAAATTACACGAGATCGGGCGTTTCCAAGATAAGGAGTTGCCCCCCAAGGTTGATCTGCGTAAATACATGACTGATGTAGAAGCTCAAGTGGGCAATAGCTGCGTTGCCAATGCCTTCGTCGGTGCTTACGAATATCTTGCCAAGCGCGATCTGGGTGAATCGGGTGATGTGAGTCGCTTATTTGTTTATTACAATGCGCGGGCGATCGGCAACAAAGCAGGGGAAGATTGCGGTACCCAGATGAATTATGCAATCAAAGCACTCATCGAGCATGGGGCTTGCTCTGAAGAATATTGGCCCAATGATGAAGAATTGATTTTACAAGAACCGGAGACAGCAGCCTACGAACACGCTGCCAACTTTAAGATTACCGAAGCAGAATTTATCAAAACCGACCTAAATTTATGGCGACATACCCTAGCTGAGGGGTATCCGATCGCCTTTGCCCTCAATACCTTCCAATCCTTCGACGATGCCACCAAAAATAAGGGGCGCGTAGCCATGCCCAAACAATCGGACAATGTGCGCGAAACCCACGGTTGGCACGCCATGCTCTGTGTGGGCTACTCCGATAAAGACAAGATGTTTATTGTCCGCAATTCCTGGGGAACTGCATGGGGTGACAAAGGCTACTGCTACATTCCCTACGACTATGTAATGCATCAGGACTATAACGGAGACGACTCGTGGATTATCAAGTCAGTGAGTGATTTAGACTTCAGCGCTGAAGTATGGGAAGACGATGAGTCATTTTTTGACAGTGACGGATCATTACTCCTCTATGACTTTTATGTCCGTACTGAAGAGCCCGATGGCTTTATTGAAGCGCTGACTGAACTCTGCGAAAGCCATGTGGAGAGTGAAGAGGATTATTATTTTGACTACGACTACGAAGAATCAGAGGACGAAGGCACAACTGTTAGCGTCATGAACTTCGATCTCACCATTGAAGAATCCGAATCATTCCTAGAGGAACTAGATGCCCTCTGCTTAGAGTACGCCGTCGATGAAGACTATGACTTCAACACAGATGGTGAATCAGGCGAAGATGAGGACGAAGAAGACGAGGAAGACGAGGAAGAATACGACGAAGACGAGGAAGACGACGAAGACGAGGAAGAATACGAGGAAGACGAGGAAGACGAGGAAGACGAGGAAGAATACGAGGACGAGGAAGAATAAAGGAAAAAAGTAGGGTCATGGCAATGCCATAACCCTACAACCAGGAAAATTTTTGATCTTGCTGAATTGGAAGTATGACTGGGGCAGGGGCATGGCATTGCCAAGCCTTTCTGGTTGACCGTCAGATACGACCCATTTATACCTCAATGCAGCAAGGCCCAATTTTTTACATTCTTTCAATCACAGCAATCCCCAATAAAGACAGTCCCAGCTTCAAAGTTCTCGCCGTCAGATCGCACAAACTTAACCGAGAAGTTCTTAGAGGTTCCGCCGCAGTCAGAACCGGACATTGGTCATAGAACTGGTTAAACTTCTGGCTCAGCTCAAACAGGTACTGGCAGAGGCGATTAGGAAGTAAGTCCATTTCCACCGCCCGCAATACATCCCCAAACTGGATCAGATACTTTGCTAAGACAAGTTCACTCTCCTCCTCTAGTAGGAGTTTGGCACCCTCTTCTAGCTGCTCAAAGTCAATTTGCCCCTTGCGACTAATTCCCTGAATACGGACATAGGCATAGAGCATGTAGGGAGCTGTATTACCCTGCAATGCCAGCATTTTGTCATAGCTAAAGACATAGTTGCTGGTGCGGTTTTGGCTGAGATCCGCATACTTGACCGCACTAATGCCCACTGCTTGGGAAACATGGGCCTTGAAGTCTTCCGATTCCTCCCGTTCTTCTGCCTGTAGGCGAGACTCTAGATCAGCACGGGTGCGGGCGATCGCCTCATCCAACAAATCGCGCAAGCGTACCGTATCTCCCGAACGGGTTCTAAACTTCTTGCCATCTTCACCCAGCACCAACCCAAAGGGAACATGGACTAACTCCACGCCCTCCGGTACCCATCCCGCTCGGCGGGCGACTTGCCACACCTGGGCAAAGTGATTCGCCTGACCCGCATCGGTGACATAGATAATCCGTTGAGCCTGATCTTCCTGAATCCGATAACGCACGGCGGCCAAATCCGTTGTGGCGTAGTTGTAGCCCCCATCCGACTTTTGTACAATCAAGGGCTGTGGTTCCCCTTCCTTATTCAGGAACCCTTCCAAAAAGACACACTGAGCACCTGCATCTTCCACCAATAAGCCAGTTTGCGCTAAATCCTCTACAACACTAGGCAGCATTGGGTTATAGAAAGATTCTCCCCGTTCCTCCAGATGAATATCTAATAAGTTATAGATCACCTGAAATTCCCGTCGAGATTGCTCACACAAGAGTTGCCAAGCTTTTCGCGCCTCTGGATCTCCTGCTTGCAACCTCACCACACCCTGGCGAGCCGTTTCTCGGAAGGTTTCATCCTCATCAAACCGTTGCTTTGCTTGGCGGTACAACACCACCAAATCTCCTAAGTCCAAGGCATCGGAGGTCGTTAACGCATCGGGGTAAACGGTTTGCAAGTAGGCAATCAACATGCCAAACTGCGTGCCCCAGTCTCCCACATGGTTCAGGCGTAAAACCTCATGACCCTGAAACTCCAACACACGGGCAATCGAGTCGCCGATGATTGTAGAGCGCAGATGTCCCACATGCATTTCCTTGGCA
>JAYKHH010000465.1:0-3235 GCA_035285265.1 Leptolyngbyaceae cyanobacterium
ATATTTATCATGGATTGATAAACGTCTGGCTCCTCGGCGTAGCTCCTGATGCGATTGCTCATGGCTGTATATGTTAATGTTCGTCATACAGTGAGGGGGCATGGAAACCCCAGGATTGATTCAAAAATGTATAGTTCGCTACTTAATAACTTCCACTTATTGACGATGTTAATAATGAAATCTTGTATGTACTGATGTGCGTCAGGTTTTTTAAGCCGAACAAGTTTGTTTGCGTGATAATTTCCATAGTGCTGCGATCTCAATGAGTGAAGTCACTAGTCTTCAGAAGTCTGTTATGGTAGGCCGCCTTGTATCACCCAATTCGCGCCCGATTAGTTTGCTCGCACAACTCACCAATTCAGCCGCCAGCGGTTATCTACAGATATCTAGTGGTTCAGCACTTTGGTCTGTCTATTTAGAGAATGGCAAACTCACCTATGCGTCGCACTCGATCGATCCCTTTGATCGACTCGATCTCCATTTACGGCGATTGAGTGCTCAAATCTCTACACTGACGAAGGAAGTTCGGGCTCAAGTTCGCCAATTGTTTGAACCCACAGCTCAAGAGCGATTGAGCAAACATCATACGGATTATCAAGCAATTTGTTGGCTGGTCGATCAGCGACATCTCAATCCTGTGGAAGCTGCTGGCCTGATCGAAGGACTTGTGAAAGAAGTCATGGAGTCCTTTCTGCTCATTACAGAAGGCAATTATGAATTTATTGACCAATTAGACGACCTGCCTAAGTTCTGTCGCCTTGATTTGGCCATGATTGTAGAATTTTGCCGCAAGCGCTTGCAAGGTTGGCAGTCCCTAGGGCCACAAATTTGTTCTCCCTACCAGCGTCCCTACCTGGTGAGCGAGTCTCAATCTCAGCAGAAAATGGCACCGGAACTGCAAAAGAAGTTGATGGTGGTGCTGAAAGGACTTAGCTTTCGTCACCTAGCTACTTTACTAAATCAAGACGAGATTAAACTGGCTAAAGGTTTGCAACCTTACGTGCTGAATGGAACGATCTTGCTACGGGAGCCCAGTCCTCCTTTTGACCAATTGCCTAAGGTACCGAGCCGCCCAGTTTCAGTCCCTCAAAGGCCGACTTCTCCGCCACCGAGTCCGCTAGCTGAGTCTGAAACTCCCCTCACTCAAGAGCCTACTGCACCCAACTTAGTCCGCCCTACCCGTAAGGAGACCTATAGCATTGCCTGCATTGATGATAGCCCCACGATTCTGAAGGAAATTAAGCGGTTTTTAGAGGATGAGAGTATTACGGTCTTAGCCATCAATGACCCATTGAAAGCGCTAATTCAAGTGATTCGACTCAAGCCAGACCTGATCTTATTAGATATTGGGTTGCCGAACATTGATGGCTATAAACTCTGCCGTTTATTGAGAAATCATTCCCTGTTTACGACCACTCCCATTGTGATGGTTACAGGGAATACCGGGATTATTGACCGAGCCAAGGCTAAGTTTGCAGGGGCATCGGATTATTTAACCAAGCCGTTTACAAAGCCAGAGTTACTTAAGATCGTGTTTAAGCATCTAGCTTAATCGGGTGTTACAACCCTGGGTTGCCTTTACCTAATTTTGTATTGAGGATGATCAGACGTGAGCACAGTGTTAGTTGTAGACGATACTCCTTCTCAGTTGGAGTTAGTCAGTAAGTATCTCCAAGAAGGTGGCTATAGCGTCATTATTGCTGCCGATGCCAAGGAGGGACTCAGTAAAGCATTAAGTCTAAAGCCTGACCTCGTGATCACAGATGTGGTGATGCCTGGTATGAGCGGCTTTGAATTATGCCGATCGCTCAAAAAGCACCCGGACTTGAGTAAGTTACCCATTATTATTTGCTCTTCTAAAAACCAGGAGTTAGATCGACTTTGGGCTATGAAACAGGGGGCAGATGCCTACGTGGTGAAACCCTTCACCCGTGATGAACTCCTCAAAACCATTCGGAACGTTCTGTAATTATTGGTATTTCTATGGAGACTCAAGTCCCGACCTTTGCCAGCAATCGTCCCCAGAGCAGTTTGGGAACATCCTTTTTGAGATTTCAGTTGGATGACCAGACTCCAGCCCTCCTCTCTATGGAACATGCCCAGGAGGTCTTGGTGGTTCCCGTGGAACGCTTGACCACGATGCCTAATATGCCAGATTGCGTACTCGGATTACTGAATCGGCGGAGTCGAGTGTTATGGATGATTGATTTGGCAAAGCTCTTGGGGTTGGAGCCACTCAGTGCCAATCTGCAACGGTACAACGTCGCCATTATTCGGGTTGGGCCAACGCCTTTGGCTTTGGCCGTGCAGGAGGTTAAGGGAGTAACGCGATTCTCCCTAGATTTAATCCAGTCTCCACGCGGCTCTGTGCCCTCGAACTTACTGAACTACTTACAGGGGTGTATTCTTCAGGTATCAGAAATCATATTGGTGTTGGATGCGGTGGCGATCGCCCACGCTCCGGCATTACATAGCTCATAAATTGCATGGTTCGTAAATTGCATGGTTCGTAAATTGCATACTTTCTAAATTACGAAGCCCCTCATTACCCAGTCCCTAAACTAACGACTACCGATACCCTTTATCAGAGGCACTCGCTTTATGGATACCCAGAATGACGCAGCGAAGCAAGAAGATAATCAAAGCCAGCTAGAGTCGTTACTCGCGCAATCAATGGTGTCGCCCAGTGGGGGAACCCGGAATGGGGGCGTTCAACCGAGAAGTGCTGTCAACCGTCTTCAGCCTCCGTCTCCTCCACCGTTACGGCTCATGGAAATGGATACTTCCGAAGAGGAAGATCAGCTCCCTACGCCGCCTGCCAGTCTGGATGACCTTCCTAATCCTCCTGAGCCTGCCCTGGTGCTGCAACGCTCAAAAGGTGCCCTCAGTTTAAGGGCGAAGGCAACGGTGCTTGCGATCGCCCTTGCCACCCTTCCAGTCTTAGGAATTGGGATGGTGGCCTACTTGCTTGCTGACCAATTCATTACCAAGCAAATTACCCAGACTAAACAAGAAAAAACCACTGAGTTGGTTGATCAGGTTAACCGCTTTATGGCGGACCGCTACGAGGATATTCAAGTCCTGGCCAACCTCTCGTTATTTACCGATCCGAAGCAACGGCTGGGTATCCCTTTTCTACAAAAGCAGGCCATTTTGGATAGCTATATCCGCTCCTATCGGGTTTACAGTAGTATTGCCTTTTTTGACCTGAATGGTAACTTGATTGCCCAATCCC
>JAYKHH010000466.1:0-5289 GCA_035285265.1 Leptolyngbyaceae cyanobacterium
GAATTACCAAGGGGCGCTAAGATACTAGACCCAAATTCTTCGTAGGTACCAGCATTCGGTCGGGGCAACCCTAATAAGACGTGAATTCGATAGCCCTATTTTGCGTGTGCGAAGCGCACGCAAAATAGGGCTATTTGGGGATTTTCGCTGCGCGAAAATCCCCAAATAGCCACTTCGTCGAACTAACGCTAAGGATGCCTCGATCTCTAGTTGCCACCATGATCCTGCCCAAGAAAATCTTCCAATTGATTGATGGGGCGGATTTTTGCCGTTGCTAGGGTAGGGATAAGGTGCAAACAGCCTCAGACTGTAGCTCCTAGAGTTTCTCAATATTTCTGAAATATTTGCAGATATCTGGAGAAAGAATCATGGCATTAATTCGATGGGAACCGTTTCGAGAAATGGAAACGATTCAACGCCAAATGAATCGTTTGTTTGAGCAAATGATTACCCCTGGTGATGGAGAACGATTAGCCGAAGGGGTAAACTTCATACCAGCAGCAGAAATCGAGGAAACCCCCGAGGATGTCAGGCTCCGTATGGAAGTTCCAGGCATTGATCCCAAGGACTTAGATGTAAAAGTTACAGAAGACGCCGTCTCTATTACAGGTGAACGCAAAACTGAGTTCAAGGAAGAAGAGCGAGGAATGCGTCGCTCTGAGTTTCGCTATGGCAGATTCCAACGGATACTTCCCTTGCCCAGTCGGGTTCAACAGGACAAGGTCAACGCAGAATTTAGGAATGGTGTGATTAGTCTAACGCTTCCGAAAGCAGAAGAAGAGAAGCACAAGGTTGTGACAGTCAAGTTAGCAGGAGAAGGTCAGCAACCTCAGATTTCATCGAGTAAAGCTAGTAAATAGTACCTCACATTAGCAAGATGAACCGTTGGGGGGAGTTGTTGAAATCCCGAACTGATCCCCCCCTACCCCCCTAAAAAAGGGGGGCTTGCAGATTCCTCTGGATTTCAGCCCCCATAGCCTAACACCCCATCCCTGGGCCTCATCCTTGGGGAACACCACAAACATTAGATTCAGGCATCGAGCATCATGGCAAAAGTTGTTGGAATTGATTTAGGTACGACAAACTCTTGTGTGGCAGTCATGGAGGGAGGTCAGCCTACTGTCATTGCGAATGCAGAAGGACAGCGTATTACCCCGTCCGTGGTGGCCTATACCAAAACGGGCGATCGCCTCGTGGGTCAAATTGCCAAACGTCAGGCAGTGATGAACCCCGAAAATACTTTTTATTCTGTGAAGCGCTTTATTGGGCGGAAGTACGACGAAATTACCCATGAAGCGACGGAAGTTTCCTACAAAGTCCTTCGTGACAGCAACGGGAACGTCAAGATTGACTGTCCGGCGATGAAGAAGCAGTTTGCACCTGAAGAAATCTCAGCTCAAGTGCTGCGAAAATTGGCGGATGATGCCAGTAAATACATTGGCGAAAAAGTCAGTCAGGCCGTGATTACCGTTCCGGCCTACTTTAATGACTCCCAACGCCAAGCCACTAAAGATGCAGGTAAAATTGCTGGCCTGGATGTGCTGCGGATTATTAATGAACCCACGGCTGCTTCCCTCGCCTATGGGCTAGATAGAAAGGCTAACGAAACCATCCTAGTCTTTGACTTAGGAGGTGGCACCTTTGACGTATCAATCCTAGAAGTGGGCGATGGGGTTTTTGAAGTGCGCTCCACGAGCGGCGATACCCACCTAGGGGGCGATGATTTCGATAAAAAGATCGTGGATTGGATTGCCACGGATTTTCAGCGGAACGAGGGCGTTGACCTGCGGAAGGATAAACAAGCCCTGCAACGACTGACAGAAGCTGCGGAAAAAGCCAAGATTGAGCTATCGAGCACGACCCAAACCTCCCTCAACCTACCCTTCATTACGGCAACTCAATCCGGCCCCAAGCACCTAGAGCTAACCCTCACCCGTGCTCAGTTCGAGAGCATGTGTTCCGATCTGCTGGATCGCTGCCGCGTTCCCGTCGAGCAAGCTCTCAAGGATGCCAAGCTCAGCAATAGTGATTTAGACGAAGTAGTGTTGGTCGGCGGCAGTACCCGCATTCCAGCAGTGCAGCAACTCGTTAAACGGCTGACGGATAAAGATCCCTGCCAGGGCGTGAACCCCGATGAAGTCGTAGCGGTGGGTGCCGCCATCCAAGCGGGTGTCCTCTCTGGGGAAGTCAAAGACATTTTGCTTTTGGATGTAACACCCCTCTCCTTAGGTGTGGAAACCCTGGGGGGTGTGATGACCAAAATTATTCCGCGCAACACGACGATTCCCGTCAAAAAATCCGAAACTTTCTCGACCGCAGCCGATAACCAGAGCAATGTGGAAATCCATGCCCTACAAGGGGAGCGAGAACTGGCAAGTCACAACAAGAGCTTGGGAACCTTCCGCCTAGATGGCATTCCCTCTGCACCTAGGGGTGTGCCTCAAATTGAAGTCACCTTTGATATCGATGCCAATGGTTTGCTCTCGGTTTCTGCCAAGGATCGAGCCACGGGTAAAGAACAGTCGATCTCGATTACTGGGGCTTCTACCCTGAACAAACAGGATGTGGAGCAGATGGTGCGAGATGCAGAAGTTCACGCTGAGGAAGATCGTCGCCGTCGGGAGCAGATCGATACTAAAAATAATGCCGACTCCCTGGCTTACCAGGCAGAGAAACAGCTACGAGAACTGGATGGGAAGGTGCCGGAGGGCGATCGCAATCGGGCTGATCAATTAGTCAAAGATCTACGAGAGGCAATTCAGCAGGACAACTACGATCGCATGCAATCCCTCACCAGCGATCTGCAACAAGCCCTGATGCAAATTGGCAGTGCGGTCTATGCCCAAGCAGGGGGAGAAACCACAGGCCCAAGCCCAGGGACTCCATCCGGCACCGAAGGGGGAAATGAAGACGTAATTGATGCTGACTTTGTAGAGTAGTACCCATAAAGTCATGCCATCCGCACAGGACTTCAAAGATTATTACGCCGTTCTGGGGGTTAGCAAAACGGCTACCCCTGAAGAGATTAAGCAGGCATACCGCAAACTTGCCCGCAAATATCACCCTGACTTGAATCCTGGAGATAAAGCTGCAGAGACAAAATTCAAAGACCTGAATGAAGCTCAAGAGGTTTTATTAGATCCTGAGAAACGCCAGAAATATGACCAGTTTGGTCAATACTGGCAGCAAGCAGCAGCGGGCGCACCTTCCCCTGGCAGTGCTGGTTTCAGAACTGAGGGCTTTGATTTTGACCAGTACGGTAACTTTGAGGAATTCATTAACGATCTTCTGGGGGGTGGTTTTGGGCGGACAAGTCGGACTCGTCGTACTGCTCGCACTCCTGGTTGGGGCACCGAGGGCTTTGGCGACTTTACAGGGTATCAGACGCAAGTTCCCGCACCTGATACGGAGGCTGCGATCGCCCTCACCCTTTCAGAAGCCTTTCACGGTGTCCAGAAGCGACTACAAGTGGATCATGAAACGATCACTGTGCGAATCCCGGCAGGGGTGAAACCGGGGAATCGGATTCGAGTAAAGGGTAAAGGCGGTTCCAGCCCGTTTTCATCCCAGCGCGGAGATTTGTACCTCACCATCAATCTGGTTCCCCATCCCTTTTTCCAGTTTGATGGTGAGGACTTGACCTGTGAAATTCCGATTCGTCCCGATGAGGCAGTTCTCGGAAGTCAGATTAAAGCCCCTACCCCGGATGGGAGGGTTACCCTGAAAATCCCCCCTGGGGTTCCGTCTGGTCAATCCCTGCGACTTCGAGGCAAGGGTTTCCCACAGCAGCACGGTCAGCGGAGTGACCTGATTGTGAAGCTCCAGATTGTGCCCCCTAAAACTCTCAGTGAAATCGAGCGAGAATCCTACGAAAAGATCCAGGCCAGCACCCATTTTGATCCGCGTACCCAGTTGGAAGGGGTGAGGTTATGACCCAGTTTGGTCTTTCCCGCGTCGTTGTGTCTTATGAAGGGGATCCCCTGTGCAGCTTTGAAGTTGCAGCCAGGATGACCGCAACTTCCCCTATCTTGATCGAGCGCCTTGCCCAATTGGGGCTGATTCACCCCATTGGAGTCATGTTACATCCACGGGATATTGCTCGAATTGCTCAAATTCAACGCCTACGCCAAGACCTCGGCCTGAATTTAACCGGAGCTGCGATCGCCCTAGAGATGGCCCAGGAAATTGCCCAACTCAGAGCAGAGTTAAAGGCTTATCAGTCAAGGCTTTAAGGTGTCAGGTGCCAGGGGTTAAAAATTTTGGATTTTGGATTTTGGATTTTGGATTTTTGATTTCCCTTACTTTCGATGTTCCTCACAAACTTGGTAAACCATCATGCATCTTCAAAGTCCTGCGTTTCCCTCAAATGGCTCTATCCCAGCCCAATTTACTTGTGATGGAATCAATATTTCCCCTCCCCTCCATTGGGATTCTCCCCCTGTGGGCACCCAAAGTTTAGCCTTGGTGGTGGATGATCCCGATGCTCCCCAGCAGACCTTTACCCATTGGGTGATCTATAACCTGCCCACATACCTCAGGGAATTACCGGAAGGGGTTGCGCCGTATCCTCAATTACCAGAGGGCAGCATTCAGGGAAAAAACGATTTTGGTCGGCTAGGATTTGGCGGGCCATGCCCGCCGAGGGGAACCCATCGATATTTCTTTAAACTTTTTGCCTTAGATCAGCAATTACCCTTGGCTCCAGGGGCCAGTAAAACAGAGGTGATGCAGGCTATGACAGGGCATATCCTAGAGTCTGTAGAACTGATAGGGTGTTACGCTCGGCAAGGCGATCGCTAATCTGTCTATCCCTCACCTTAGGGCACGGGTAAAAAGCGAGTGATTGCATCGGGTAGGCGATCGCGCATCTGCTTAAATCCCTGGGGATCGAGGTTTGACCAGACAGCTAAGCTAACTCCACTGACACAGGCCAAGACTAATACCCCCAATCCCACTCGGAGCACCTGCGACCTGCGACTCAGGGGGACGGGCGCAAGAGGAGAGACAGATTCTGGCTCTACGGCTTGACTGTAAAGTAGGGCTTTAGAGGCTTCCGACAGTTCAGACTCTAGGGGCAGGTTGCGACTAGGAACTTGGGCAGGCTCAACCAACTGAATTTGATGGGCAGTGGTCACTCGATAGTGGCTGAGGACAATGGAGGTGTTATCGTAACCATTTTTCTCATTGGCTAGCTTAATCCAAGATTGGAGTGCCCATTGCAACGGTAGCCTGCCTTTCAAAACAGGGAGAGCATAATTTTCCCAGGATTGCTCGACCCAGTTGTTGTCA
>JAYKHH010000467.1:0-4102 GCA_035285265.1 Leptolyngbyaceae cyanobacterium
TCGGGATCTGGCAAAACTTGCTACATGCTAGGAATGTATGCAGAGATGCAGCTCGGCAAGCGGGGCTTTACCCTCAGTGCTCAGAATACCGATGAAAATATTAGACTCTCAACTCTTTGGGATCAATTGCTCACTCCAGAAACAGGGGACTATTGGCCATCCCCCACCGTTGAGAAACCTCATCCCTACACCTTTGAGTTTAGCTATGGATTTAAGCCCTTAATAGAATTTGAATGGCTAGACTATCCAGGCAATACCCTGTCAGGCCCATCGACAGACACCGATACGCAAGACTTAAGAAATCACCTGTTAGCTTCATCCTGTGTATTTTTGAGCATATCCGGAGAATATCTCGATCAGTCCGTGGATCAGGCTCAATTAATGGCTCTAGCAAGGAAAGCTAAAGCAAACTTTATGAGTCGTTATCTGGTGGAATTAAGAAAAACTATCAAACCAACCAATCAGAATCCTTTCCCCATCGTAATTCTCATTACAAAATATGATCTGTGCTACATGCGGCACAAGGAATTAATTGAAGACATCAAGAAAATATTTGAGCCCTTGTTCATGCCTAACTCTGGTTGGCTAGTCATGATCTGTCCTGTCAGTTTAGGTAAAGATTTAGCCAGTCATGGCCACAACAGAAAAATTGACCCTAAAAATTTACATCTGCCCCTCTTATTTTCTTTATATTTTAAGTTTCAGATGGACGTTGCAGCATCGCAGAAGCAGGCTAATGAAGTTCGCCAAGCTTTAACAACTTTCAAGAAACATCACTGGATCACAAGATGGCTGAAGCGTAAAGAAATCAAGACCTTAAAAGATGACCTGCAAGCCCTCCAGACTGCCATAGAAGATAGCCAAAGTAAAATGGCTCTCCTAGGTCAAGAACTCAGTAACATTCCTCTATATTTGAGTGGCCGGGAAATTCAAGTGGATTAGAGCCAGTAGACTTCGGCGGCCCAATCAACCGACCCTGGGTCAGGGCAAGCCTGACACCCTAAGTCCTCCGGACAGGCGATGCCAACGACGCAGTTTACCCTGAGCGCAGTCGAAGGGCTCAGGGCTAGCCTGACACCTGACACCTGACACCTGACACCTGACACCTAATTTGTTAACTCCAATCCTCGGTTTGATCACTGCCGGTCTTGTAGACCTGGGCCGTAGCATGGATTTTACGGGTTTTCTCAAATAGTTCTGCTTCCGTGAGTTGCCACTGCTGTAACACCTGATCCAAGTCTTTTTGAATATCCCTAGCGCCAGGAAAACCACGATAGCGGATTCGGAGTCTACCTAGTTCGGCCAAATTATAATCCGTGGCAGTTCCAGCCAACAGGCTGTCTAGCACTTGGCGATCGCGACTCCACAAGGGATGTTGTTGGTCTTTACCTTCAGAAGCCATTTACGTATTTCCCATGAATCACCGATTTCCCACCCATACTGAATTCGATCAAGAAAAGATAAAACCTATGCAATTGCCAAGAAATCAGCCAGTTGGTTAAGGCTGATTGAAAAACTGATTAAGGAATATAGTCCTTGAACAATCTTGCATTGCGTAAGTCCTGAGAAAATTAAACTGGAACTGAATTTACTGTTTAGTTCCGGCTAGTATAGTGCTACATTGTATCGCTAGACTGGCTCAGTACTTGAGAGGAAGCTGGCTGGTGAAGGAGTGAACCTATGTCTGCTGTTCTGAAATCTACAAAACCTCTACCTCAGTTCAAGAGATCCTCGCCTATGTCTTCCCAATCTGGAGCATTGAGGCGGCCCTCTACCCGCCCCATGGATTCCATCAGTAGGGGAAAATCTGCCCTGACACCCGCAGTATTTCCGCTGCGATCCAGATCTCGGGGGATTCAACAGTTACCTAATTCTCAAGTGATTCCCCCTTGGCTGAGATCGCTTGTCAAAGTACAACGGTTTTCATCCATTGCCGCCCTTTCCCTAACTGCTGCCGTTTTAGCAGTTTATGGTCAGGTTGTTTATGCTCAGCATCTTTGGAACCAGGAATATCGTAAGCTGGAAACTTTGCAGCGTCACGAGCGACAGCTTACAACTGCTAACGAAGGTTTAAAAGACCAGCTCGCTAAACAAGCTGAGAATCCTAAAATGAATCTGGCACTCCCTACTCCTGCTAACAACATTTTTATGCCGCCAGCTCCCTTAAGACCCTCGCCTACAGTTGCTCCAACCCCAACTCAGTTAGAATTAGCCCCCGATACAGTAATCGGTTACTAAGGACCGGATGAAGGTTCAACGCAAACGAGCCAGTAAACAGCCCCTGGTCACCTCTAAGCCAGTTGATCCCAGTCCCGCACGTCTGGGTAAATCCCTGCCCGTGAAAGCCTCTGCGATGAGGCTACTGTCGGTTTGGGCTGTTTTAACAGCAAGTACCTTAGGTTTGGGTGTCAACCTGTATCGACTACAGGTAACTCAGACTTCAACCCTTAAGCAATGGGCGCAGGAACAGCAAATGATTTATTTGCGCCCCTTCATACCCCGTCGCCCAATCGTAGATCGCAATGGTGCGGTCTTGGCTATCGATCAGCCTGTTTATATCCTTTATGCCCACCCTAAATTATTTAAGGTGTCCAAATCGGTCATTGCTGCTAAATTAGCTCCTGTGCTGAATCGCCCGATTGCCAGTGTGTTAAAGCAACTCGATCAGAGAGAAACGGGCATTCAAGTGGAGTATGCGCTATCGGAAGATATCGCCAATCGGATCCTTGATTGGCAGATGGATGGCCTAGAATTAATCCGAAATCAACAACGAGTCTATCCCCAAAAAGATTTAGCAGCGGATGTGGTGGGCTATGTCAATAGCGATCGCCAAGGCCAAGCAGGTGTCGAATACAGCCAACAAAGCCATCTAGAACGCACAGCTCAATCAATACAGATCAGCCGTACGGGAAGTGGTGCCTTAATGCCTGAGCAATTGCCAGGAGGGTTTCTCAATGTTGATAACCTGCGGCTACAACTAACTTTGGATACCCGCTTACAGCGAACGGCCCGATTTGCACTCAAAAGGCAATTGAAGCAATTCAAAGCGAAGCGGGGAAGCGTGATTGTAATGGATGCTAAGGATGGAGCGATACTTGCCCTGGCCGCCGAGCCTTCCTATGATCCCAATTATTTCTACAAATATGATCCAGGACTGTTTAAAAACTGGGCACTGACAGACTTGTATGAGCCAGGATCAACCTTTAAACCGATTAATGTGGCGATCGCCCTAGAAGCTGGAGCCATCAAACCCAATAGCGTCTTTAATGATGTCGGTCAGCTCCAGATCGGAGGTTGGCCGATTGGAAATTATGATTACAGTACCCGTGGTAGCAGGGGGCTATTAACCCTCTCACAGATTTTGCAATACTCCAGTAACGTAGGTATGGTTCGCATCGTCCAACAGATGAAGCCAGAAGTTTACTACGGTTGGCTGGAACGCTTAGGCTTAGGGCAAACGACGGGAAGTGATCTACCGTTTGAGAGCGCCAGTCAACTCAAAACCCAAGAACAATTTACCCAGGGTCCGATTGAACCTGCCACAGCTTCTTTTGGGCAGGGGCTGTCGCTCACGCCCCTGCAAGTTACCCAACTCCATGCTGCCTTAGTCAATGGAGGGCAACTGATCTCTCCTCGAATTGTGCGTGGCTTATTTAGCAGCGATGGACAACTCCATTGGCAACCCAAACAACCCGCTCCGCGCAGGATCTTTTCTCCTAAAACCACGCAGGCAGTCTTGAGCATGATGGAAGATGTGGTAAGTAAAGGCACAGGTAAGCCCGCCAAAATTCCTGGATACCGAGTGGGTGGAAAAACTGGAACCGCTCAAAAAGCCAACCCAAACGGGGGATACATGAGTAATGCCAAAATCACTAGCTTTGTGGGTATTTTCCCCATGCAGGCTCCTCGCTATGTCGTATTGGCTGTCATTGATGAACCTCAGGGAGACAACGCTTTTGGCTCCACTGTAACAGCACCGATTGTTAAAGCTGTGATCGAGTCTCTGATTACGATGGACGCTCTGCCACCTAGCCAATAATAGCGATCGACTCATCCCCTGAAATATCCGTACAACTTGAGTAATATTTTCCGTAGGGGCGCA
>JAYKHH010000468.1:0-2677 GCA_035285265.1 Leptolyngbyaceae cyanobacterium
GCCGCGTTGTATACCATTCAAGCACTCGAAGAAATCGCTATCATCTAGACTCAGACCAAAGGCGAGGACAGCTAGGGCAATTTGTGAGATATCCTGTCCAGTACTCTCGGCGCGTTGGCGAAGCAGGGATTCGAGCTTGGGGGGAAGATCGAGGGTGATAGACATGGGAATTGGGAAATCGGCTAAATTGTCTTGACAGGGTTAAAGCTGGCCCAGTTTGGATAGGATGCGTTAGCAACAGCGTAACGCATCTCGCATTCCACAAGACATCAGGGATACCGATTGCCGATTCCCAAATCGCAGTAACCCTATTTCATCCCCAGATTTGGCAACGCCAAATGAGCTAATGGTTGTGAATTTTGAGGACGTTAATGGGGTGAATTAGGCGATCGCCCTGGTTGGCTTGTTCAGATGAGGCTAGATTGAAAGTAGATTTGTAGAGTACTGCTGCGGATTAACGGGTAGCTGTGTTTACCCTCCAGAGCGCACCAACTGGTCAGGATCCAGCAAGAAAAAGGGTGCCTCCTGATCGGGTTGGATCATCACAGAGCTGATGCATTGAATATTTCCTTCCGACCTATAGGCTGGGGGCAGGGGGCCAAAGGCAGAAACTGGAATTCGGCGTAGGGTGGGTTGCCCATCAATCGGTAAGCCGATCAAGTCTCCTTGAGAGCTTTGGAGGATCACTAAATAGCGTTGAGTCTGATCTGCTAAGGCATCAGCAGTCCCACTGCCTGGGGGTGTGCTTTGCTTAAAGATGCGTTGTCCTACATCGATTACCACTAGTTCCTTGTCTTGATAGTTCGTTAAACTAACCCCCGTTTTTTGGGGATCGCCGTAGACCTTACCGAGGGCGACTACTTTTTGTACCGCAGGAATGGGTAGGGCAAACCACTCCTGTTTTAGGGGAAAGACAATCAGTTGTTGCGTTGCCTCAGCCCGACGCGCAGCGGAACGTCGAGATCTCAGCAGGGAAGAAGTGGAGATTGCCATAGGGTTTCAAAGGTAGGCACGTTAAAAGGTAGGCACAAGGGATTGGGATTGGATTAATTGCTCAAGGGTTTTTAGAAGATCTTGTTCTTTATAAGGTTGTGAGAAATAGGCGGTTGCCCCCAGACTCATCGCGAGTTGACGGTGTTTGTTGCCACTGCGAGAGGTGAGCATGGCAACGGGTAAATTCTTAAAGGTAGACTCTGCCTTGATTCGAGCTAAGAAGCCGTAACCATCCAGTCGAGGCATTTCAATATCACAAATCACAGCTTCAACCTGTAACCCACCGATTAGCTTTTCTAAGGCATCCTGACCATCCTTCGCTTCTTCAACTCGATACCCCGCTTTTTGGAGGGTCAACTTCAAGAACCGACGCACATTAATCGAGTCATCTACCACCAAAATGGTGTCTTGTTGAGGTTGGGCGATCGCTGGAATCATCATGGGAGTATCCTCGACTGCTTCAACACTCGCTGGAGACAATCCACTCTGGGTCAAGCGGTTAGCCGTGGGGGCCGTGCCCGTATCCATAATCCAGGTCAAGAGAGTGGCGGTATCCACCAACGGCACAACACGACCATTGCCTAGAATCGTACAACCCGCAAAGCCAATGGGCAGGGGAATGCTGCCTTCGACTTGCCGGACTGCAACCTCCTGTTCTCCCCAACAGCGATCAATCCGAATTCCGGTGAGTTCATTGCCCTGGCTAATCATCAGCACCGTCGGCGCATTAATGATCGGCGAGTCTTCTACTTCGGAGCTTCTAAAAGGACAATTAAATGCCAGCCAACGATTCAGGTGAACCAGGGGCACCATAAAGCCATCCCAATTCAAAAACTCGTTCCCAGCGGTGGTGAAGATCTGCCCAGCCTCTGGCAGCAACATTTCTTCAATCACATCCTTTGGAAAAGCCAGCAACATGCCATTGCTCTCAACCAACAGCACCCGAACCACAGACAGGGTAAAGGGCACACTGATGGTAAAGGTACTACCGACCCCTAGCTTCGTATCTACCCGAATATCTCCCCGGACTTGCTTGAGGTTGGTTCTCACCACATCCATGCCCACCCCACGACCGGAGAGGGCAGTAACCTGACTCGCCGTGCTAAATCCTGGCTCAAAAATCAGTTCCAACAATTCCCGTTCCGTTGCGGTTGCCAAGACCTTGGGATCCATACCCATGGTTTGGGCCTTGGCGCGAATCTTTTCAATATTAATTCCACCCCCATCGTCACCCATGGTGATAATCGTGCGGTTGCCCCGGTAGGCCGCTCTGATTTCAATCGTTCCCTGCTCTGGTTTTCCGGCAGCCCGTCGCACCTCCGGTGTTTCAAGCCCGTGGTCAAAGCAATTCCGGAACAAATGCATCAAGGGGTCGCTGAGGGTTTCTAAAATGGCGCGGTCAATTAGGGTCGCACCCCCATAAATCTTGAGTTCGGCCACCTTACCGTACTCCCGTGCCAACTCTCGTAAGGCTCTCGGAAAACGTCCCACAATATCTGATAAGGGGCGCATTCGGACTTGAGTCAGACTGGTTTGTAGCTGTTTCGCAGTGCGGTTCAAGTCACGGGCCGTTTGATCCGCATCTTCTAGGCTGAGGTCAATGTCGCTGGTGACTTCCTGGATTTGCACAATGGTTTCCATTACCTCTTGGGAGAGGAGATGCTGCTCACTGTATTGATCCATT
>JAYKHH010000469.1:0-3450 GCA_035285265.1 Leptolyngbyaceae cyanobacterium
CATCATTGAAGTGGATGGAGGCATTCACCTAGATCAAATTGAACAAGATCAAGCCCGCACCGATCAACTTCATGGGTTTGGTTACCAGGTACTGAGATTTACTAATGAAGAAGTGTTAGAAAATCTCCAGATGGTGCTGGATACCATTCTCAAAGCATCTGAGATTCGCCAGTTCTCACAAGTGGTGACAATGCCAGTTCCTCAATCCCCCAATTCTGGGGGACTTTAAGCAATTCCGGCTCCGGCCCTCCCCCAGAATTGGGGGGCTAGGGGGGCCAGTGCAAAGGTAGGGAGCTAGATATAAAACTTCCGGTTCCCCCCAGAATTGGGGGGTTAGGGGGGCCAATGCAGAATTAACAGCTACCTAACAGAAGTTTAAACATCCCCTAAAAACCTCGATCGCCTCCCCTCCCCATTAAATTTGCCACCATCCATTCCAAATCATCTGGATCAACGGGTTTAGCAAGATGGGCTTGAAATCCAGCCGCGATCGCCTCTTGACGGGACTGCTCACCTGCATACCCCGTTAAAGCGATCGCTGGGATTTGACCTCCGGATTCAGCATCCAGTGCGCGTACTTGTTGAATCAACCAGTAACCATCTTCCTGGGGCATCCCAATATCGGATACTAATACGTCATACTTACCAGGATCTGCGGTCAGAGCGGAGAGTGCCTCCCTAGCTGAGGCGACTGCCACCACCTCAGCCCCATAGCCTTCCAACATCCACTGCAGGAGTTCCCGGTTATCGATCTCATCCTCTACCGCCAAAATCTGTAAGCCTGCTAAGGAGAGACCTTCCTGCCTCGCCCCATCGAGGGCTTCCTCTGAACTCGTTTCTCCGTCTATGGGCCATGGGCTTTCTGGTGGCATGGCTTGCAGGGGCAACCGCACAATCATCGTGGTGCCCTGCCCTACTCCCGGACTTTCGGCTTGTACTGTACCGCCATGCATTTCCACAATATGGCGAACGATCGATAGCCCTAACCCTAGCCCTTGAATCGGTTTACTACTGCTGGAATCTCCTTGACGAAAGCGATCGAAGATATAAGGTAGCAAGTCCGCTGCCATCCCTTGCCCCGTATCGCTGACTCGGATTTCAGCCTGATCTTGTACAGGGGCTAGGGTCACTTCTACCTGACCCCCTGCCGGTGTAAATTTAATCGCGTTCGAGAGCAGATTCCATAGAACTTGCTGAAGGCGATCAGCATCTCCGTTCACCGTTACCGGGTTTAAACGGGAAACAATTTGAATATTTTTTGCTTCCGCAGTTAATTGAATCGCATCGATCGCCGCACCCACGACAGGCAGCAGATCCGTCAGGCGAGCCTTCAGATGAAGCTGACCACTGGTAATCCGGGAGACATCCAGCAGATCTTCAATTAACTGGGACTGTACCTTAGCGCTGCGTTCCACAGATTCCAGAGCGCGAGCGGTTGCTGTGTCGTCTAGCTGTCTTTTACGAAGCATCTGCGTCCAGCCCAGCATGGTTTGGAGGGGGTTTCGCAGTTCGTGGGAGAGGTTTGCCAGGAATGCATCTTTGGCTTGATTTGCACTTTCGGCTTGTTGACGGGCTAACTGCTCTTCGAGTAACTGCAACCGTTTTCTTTCAAGCTGCTTCCGTTCGGTAATATCTTCGAGCAATAGCAATAGCATGGGAACATCCCCCTCCCGCAGAATTTTGCACGCATTCAGCAATAAGGTTTTTTGCCCAATTTGTTCAAAAGTGTGTTCAATTTCCAGATTTTGTAGCAGGGTATTTTGGGTGAGCAACGCTTCTAAGGGCGATCGCAGTTCCGGCAAATTCCACTCACCGTTCCTTAGCGCCAAGATAGGACACCCCACTGTTTCTTGGGGTGAAACCTGAAACACCTCGTAGAAAGCTCGATTGACTCTGTTCACCCGTAGATCAGAGTCCAGAACCAGCAAGGGTACGGGCACTGTTTCTACAATCGCTTCTGCATAGTTCCGGGATATTTCCAGTAGAGTAGCACTGCGTTTGAGGTGATTAATATCGATCAAGACCAAGACCACGCCATCAATCTGGTTTTCTACGGTTCTATAGGGACGGATGCGGAGGTTGTACCAATACCCATCGGGAGTTTGAACTTCTAGCTCTTTTGTATTCAGGGTATCAAGCACCTCTAAAACTAAGGGTTCTAGATTAGGCAATCTCAGATTGGCTCTGATATGACTTAGAGGCCGTCCTACATCCGTAGGAATGAAGTTGAATAGCTGCTCTGCCATGGGCGTAAAGCGGCGAATTCGTAAATCATTAGTCAGCATTAAAATCGGTATATTAATGCTAGCCAACAAGTTAATCAAATCATTATTAATATGATCTAATTCTCGGTTGCGAGTGCGAAGTTCTTCATTGGTTGTATTCAGTTCCTCGTTAGTCGCTTGAATTTCTTCCTTGGCAGTTTCCAGTTCCTCATTGGTACTTTGCAACTCTTCGTTGCTCGACAGAATTTCCTCATTTGCAACCTTCAGTTCTTGATTGGTGCTATCTTGCTCTTGGGTGAGTGCTTGCAAGTACGCCTGCTGGGTGGCTTGCCTTTGGTTAGCGATCGCCAATTCTTCCCGGAGCCGCACCACCTCACGTTCTAGGTCACCTTGGTCTAAGCTAACAAGATTGATCGAACTAGAAGGTTCCACTGGGACTATTGCTTCTTCAAATATAATTAAAAAATAGTAGTCTTCAATCCGCGCAGGTCTAAAGGGAACCACTCGTAGATTGATGGTTTTAGATTGATACTCTGCTTCAACTTTTAAGCCCTCCCGAACCACAGGCTTTTCTTCTCGTTGTGCCTGATAAACAGCCGCCCGTAGCTCAATCAGTAAATCTTCGCGCACCATTTTGAATAAATTAAAACTGGGTGCTCCGGGTGCCAACCTTAGATAAAAACTAGTTTCTCCTCGCAGTTGTATAATATCCATTTTTTCGTTGATTACCACACCAGCGGGGTTGTAGTAATTCAAGATTGCTTGGTCGATTTCTTGCTGTAGATCAGAATCATCAGCGGGAGATTCATTCAATTGCTTATTTTCATCCACGTTAGATCTTAGGTAATTACTAGCACTAAAAGAAATAATTGGCTGGGTGGCATTTAATTTTTTAGTATAAATCCTACTTCTTTTGTCAGCCAAGTTAAATAAATCCGACAGTTGCCCAGGGCTTTCGGAGTTGCCGAGCAAAAGAAATCCCATTGAGTTGAGACTGTAATAAAAAATAGACATCACCCGTTTTTGCAACGGCTCTCCCAGGTAAATCAGCACGTTTCGACAACTAATCAAATCAATATTAGAAAAAGGAGGATCACTCACTAAGTCTTGTCGGGCAAACACACACAATTCACGGGCCGTTTTACAGATTTGATAGTAACCATTGACTGAAATGAAAAAGTTATGGCGGCGTTCTGGCGAAACATTCACCATTTGATTTTCTTGA
>JAYKHH010000470.1:0-3521 GCA_035285265.1 Leptolyngbyaceae cyanobacterium
CATCTTCAATTTCTTTGAAAGCTGGTGTCAGGATGAGAACCGTCATGGAGACTTCTTTGACGCGGTGCTCGCTCCCAACCCCAGTGGCTGGAAGGATGGAAAGCTCACTGGTGGTGTCGTTTCTTCCTCCTATCGGTCTTTGCCACGATGTACTTAAATGACATCCAGCGGGCCAAGTTTTATGCGTGTCTGGGTCTGGATGCACGGGAGTTTGACATTGAGGTCATTCGCAAGACGAATGAAACCGCTGGTCGTGTGTTCCCAATCATTTTGAATGTGGATCATCCTAGCTTCTTTGAGCGGTTGGAGAAGTGTACGGAAAATAATGTCAAGCTTGGTCAGATTGCGGCCTCCAAGGCACCCAAGTTCCTCCAATTCTTCCAAAAGCTGCCAATCTATATTTCTACGGCTTTAGAGCTGGCACAATTGTATTTTATGAAGCCAATTTCCATGGCTCCCTTGGCAGGCAGTGTCCGTTAATCTCAATTCACTGTGAATTTTAGATAATTTTCGTCTGTTTCTAGCGGCTCTGCCTTGTATAGAGCCGTTTTTTTGTGGGAATCTGCTATCAACACATCAGCATTAGCATGGGTCAGAAAATTACACTACTTTCATTGCCTGCGTTATTTGCTGGGAGACCCCACTGGTGGTTCAGTCTCCTGTTGGTGGGCACGATCGCTCAACCTGCAACCAGCTCCCTGTCTACGACACCTGCGACTGCTCAGGCCGTTGATCCCCTGTTGAGGAAGTCCCAAAAGCCCCTAGTCTCAACTTCCGCCGCAGACATTGCCCTGCTAGCAGCCTCTAAGGCAACCTCTGACTCAGCTAGGGATTTAGATCTAAACCCAGAAATTATTGAGAGTAGTCCGGTTCTACAACGGTGGTTGCAGGAAGTCCCAGATGTATTGAGCAATATTGCGAATGAACCGAGTTTCCGAACTCGATTCCGCATCGGTTATTCTCAGTTTCCCTCTACCAATCAGGAGGGAGGATGGCACGCAGGAGTAGAAGATCTGCGAGTCGGTCGGACGAGCCTGACGATTAGTGGAGATTACCAATCCACTTTCAATCCCAGCCCCGCTAATGCCCCTCAACGGCTAACCTGGGGAACGGACGTGCGCTACTATCTCCGCCCCCTAGGCAGTTACGTGAATGTGACACCTGTTTTAGGCTATCGCCAGTTGCAGACTAACTCGTACTCCACAGATGGGATTAACCTAGGAGTTCGGGTTCTGTTAACGCTGTCTCGTTCGGGTGCAGCAGATTTAGCCTTAACGCAAAGTTGGGTAGCTCCAGGGAGCGATCGCGAAGTAGGGATCACCCATTTTTCTGCGGGTTATGCCCTCACCCATCATCTGCGCCTGTCTACGGATATCCAAATCCAAAATGCTCGACAAGGTCAAGACAGCCGAGTGGGAGTGGGTTTGGAGTGGATGCTTTAGATTTTGGATTTTAGATTTTGGATTTTAGATTTTGGATTTTAGATTTTGGATTTTAGAGGGATTCTTGGGCGTTCACAGAAGTTACCAAATCAGGACGACCCGCCGCAATTAAGGCAGCATCGCGAATGCGGCAGGAATCGCAGAGACCACAGGGTTCTGGATCTCCTTGATAGCAAGACCAAGTAGCGGCAATGGGGACGCCCAACGCTAAGGCCCGACGGACAATCTCTAGTTTAGAATCCCGAATCAGGGGAGCCACCAGTTGAGGAGCCTTGCCTTCCACCCCCACCTTGGAAGATAGGTTTGCCAATTGCTGATACGCCTCCAGATATTCCGGGCGGCAATCTGGGTAACCGGAGTAGTCCACCGCATTAATCCCCAGATAAATAGCCGAGGCGGTTTTGGCTTCTGCTAGGGAGAGGGCGATCGCTAAAAACACGGTATTCCGTCCTGGCACGTAGGTGAGGGGAATCACGCCAGCCTGCACACCCTCTACAGGCACTTCAAGGGATGCATCTGTCAGGGCTGAGCCACCCCATTGAGCCAGGTTGACCTCTACGACAATATGCTCCTGAATTCCTAAAGCGCTGGCAACCGTCTTCGCAGCATCCAGTTCTCGCTGGTGGCGCTGACCATAATTTATGGACAAGGCGATCAGATCGTAACCATCAGCGATCGCCTGAGCTGCAGACGTTGCCGAATCCAAACCGCCGGAAAGTAACACAATCGCTTTGGGTTGCATAGGGCTATTGGACTCCTAACAGCTTATGGGTTTGCAAACTAACTCGCCATTTAGGATGCTGTAACACATACTCAAAAATTAAGGCTTGACTCGCAGGGGTGTTCCATTCCGCTTGTAGGTACTTGAGAGCATCCGGTGGAACTCTGGCAGCCTGCTCCTCAGCCCAGGCTAAGTCATTGGCATTCGTGATCACCACCTTCAGTTCATTGGTTTGAGCATAAATGCTGGCATGGGGTAGCTTAAAGCGCTTGGGGGAAAAGGTGACCCAGTCAAATACCCCCGTGAAGGGATGGGCACCGGAGGTTTCCAGGTGCGATCGCAACCCAGCAACCCGCAGATGTTGCGTCAGAAGCAACAAGTCATGCATCAACGGCTCTCCCCCGGTTACTACGACAATCCGAGGGTTGACTGCCTTTGCCTCGGACACTAGCTCAGGAATAGAACGTTGCGGATGCCGACGGGGATTCCATGACTCCTTGGTATCGCAAAAAGGACAACCCACATCACACCCACCCAGGCGGATAAAGAAGGCATTGGTGCCAGTCCAAGCTCCTTCCCCTTGCACCGAGTGAAAGGTTTCTACAACCGGTAAGGAACCTGCTAAAACTGAGGGACTAGTGAAGGGGCTATTCTGGCGAGTCGATTTCATGGCTGAATTTTGAAGCGGGACTGGAAGCTAAGCAGGCTAGAAAATCAGCCCCTGATTCCTCCATCTTGCCACCGGAACTCCAAAGTCCACCATCCCTAGAAATAGACTACTCGTGCATCTAAGCCCCGCGATCGCAAAAACCAAGACAAACTCTCGGCACTGGCTCGATCCGGAAATGCCCCGGCTTGAATATAGGAGCCTAAACTGGACTCCGTGAAAAAAGCATCCGACACGCACTGACGCACTACATTCACCTTTTCAGGATTGCGCGTTGGAATGATCACCACAAAACGATAATTAGGAGGCCGTCCTAAGAGAATGGCATTCCCTTGGCGGGTGGTATTAAACTCCTTTGTGAGTGGTGAGCAAGGAGGATTGGGGGCGGGTTGTGCCTGTCCAGGTAAAGCCAGGAAATTCCAGCAGATCCAGCCTCCGACTCCCAGCTTCAATAGATTACGTAGGTTTAATTTCACAAGGTTTCAGTTAAGTCCTGATTAGTAGGTCAATAGCCATCGATATAGAAGATGGGTCGATCCGCTAAAGGTTTCTTTAGACACTGTGATTTCCAGATACGTTAGTGCCCAATTACGTTAGAGCGGTTTTTAAGGAACTACCCGCTCGTAGAGTTGCTCTGTACCGTAGGGAGTGCGAACGACAATCCGAATCCGGCGATCGGGAGGGAAAGGCA
>JAYKHH010000471.1:0-2935 GCA_035285265.1 Leptolyngbyaceae cyanobacterium
GGCTCAAAAACCAGCGGCTACACCCCTTCCAGGCTACACCGAAGCAAAACCTATGGTCTTCTGTGGGTTGTTTCCCATTGACGCCGATCAGTTTCCGGATCTCCGAGAAGCCTTAGAAAAGCTCAAACTCAATGATGCCGCTTTGAGCTATGAGCCAGAAACTTCGAGTGCTATGGGTTTTGGGTTCCGTTGCGGTTTCCTAGGCTTACTGCACATGGAAATTGTGCAGGAGCGCTTGGAGCGGGAGTACAACCTAGACTTAATCATTACTGCTCCTTCTGTGATCTATAAGGTGAACACCCTCAAAGGGGAAGTGGTGTATGTCGATAATCCCAGCCACTTACCCGATCCTCAAGTGCGGGAAAAAATTGAGGAACCCTATGTCCAGGTAGACATGATTACACCGGAGGAATACGTTGGTACGCTGATGGAGTTGAGCCAGAGTCGGCGCGGTATTTTCAAGGACATGAAATACCTCACACCGGGACGTACAACCCTGATTTATGAGTTGCCCTTGGCGGAAGTGGTGACGGACTTTTTTGACCAGATGAAGTCCCGTTCCCGTGGCTACGCCAGCATGGAGTACCAACTGCTCGGCTATCGCGAAAATCCCCTCGTCAAGCTCGATATTATGGTCAACGGGGATCCGATTGATGCCCTAGCCACGATCGCCCATCGCGACAAGGCTTACAACACGGGCAGAGTCCTAACCGAAAAGCTTAAAGACTTGATTCCCCGTCATCAGTTTAAGATTCCGATTCAAGCCGCGATTGGCAGTAAGGTGATTGCCAGTGAGCATATCCCAGCCATTCGGAAAGATGTGCTAGCCAAGTGCTATGGCGGTGATATCTCTCGGAAGAAAAAGCTGTTGCAGAAACAAGCCAAGGGTAAGAAACGCATGAAGGCGATCGGCACCGTTGATGTACCTCAGGAAGCCTTTATGGCAGTTCTACGCCTCAATCAGGAATAATACTGAGCTTAACTACTCATGGAAAGGGGCGATCGCTCTCTTGAAATTAGGTGGCACAACTATCCCAGGAACCGATCGCACTCTACTCCTTCACCCAAATCCGCGACCTCTTCGGTCAGCTTTGCGATACCTTCGGTCAGCTTCGCTATCGGACGCTCAACCTGAAATCTGAAGCCAGGGCGATCTCACCCCCTCCTCTTCCTTCATGCGCTCGCACTGTAAACCTGGAAACAAAAGATAGGGCGATCTAATCTAAGAAGCTGTTTGAAAAGTCTCTAACCCCATGCATCTGCCCCCCAATTCTGGGGGGATTGGATTCCAAGTCCCCCAGGATTGAGGGATTTAGGGGGCTAGGGGGGCTATCGGAATGCAGATCAGGACTTCTCAAACAGATTCTAAGCCTACTCAACAAGGGCGATCTGTCTCAATTCTTACTCAAGCAACAATTGCTCTTTTATAACCAAGTCAGCAACTCCAATAAGAGGTTCAGACCATGACTGGCGCGATTATTTGTTATAAGCAAAAATACAATTCCTAAAGTGATTAGGGATTATCGGTCAATTCAATTCTGAAGTGCATCCGAGTGTGACGGTTGAGAATAGAATAATTTTATACGAATCACAATTAAAACTTGAGGTGGGAGGTTATTAATAAATGAGTGGCTCTAATTGAATATTAGAAAATTAGGGTTAAATCGAGTTTTTATAAATTCTCTGATCAGGATAGAAGCCAATAGTAAGAGCTATTCCCGCTTTGCTGTCTCATCTGAAAGTGGTAGCTCTCAAACACTACTCTCAATACATTGCTCTAGAGTTCTTCGTAATTGCTCCTGATCAAAGGGTTTTGTTAAATATTCAGTGGCTCCTGCCAAGCGACCCTGAACCTTATCAAAATAACCATCTCTTGCGGTAACCATGATAATTGGAAGCTTTTCAAATTGTGGTAGAACACGGACTGTTCGGCACATTTCTAAGCCATCAATTCCTGGCATGGCAACATCTAATAGTACAGCCTCAACCTTCTCATGGTATATAACGCTTAAGGCATCCACCACATTGTCTGTTGTAATAACTCGATAATCATCTGCTAACGCTTGCTTAATTAACTCCTGTATTACCAAGCTGTCGTCAACTACTAAAACCGTTTTTAGAGGCTCTGAAGTTGTGCTCATTATTTATACTCCTTAACCTAAATTCCCAGATTTTTGAATGCTGCCATGGGTCTAATGGTAAAAATCTACCAAGGATTGCGGTGTTCTTGAATTAATTTTGAATAAGCAACATAAAAGTATGTATTAAGCATATTTCATTTGGCTGCATATCTTAGCCATGAGTGACAGCAGCAAACCAGGGACTTGGGAGTGGTCAGAAACAACAAGGACTGAGGTATCGCCCATTCTGTTCTCAATGGTCAGACCCTCATGCACTTCAGGATAGAATGGGCGACTTTCGATGGCTAGTAGACTCCCCAAGTTGGATGCAGGGATTAGCAAAAGCAGGCTGAATGAAGGGAAAGCATTACAGAAGGAGTTGCATCCCATGAAATTAAAGCCCATTAATCAGCAGGTCGTCGCCGTGGTGGGTGCTTCCAGCGGTATTGGACGGGCAACCGCCCTAAAGTTGGGACAGCAAGGGGCAAAGGTAGTAGTGGCAGCTCGCAGTGAACCAGGGCTGACCTCCTTAGTAGAGGAGATTCGTCGTTCTAGGGGTGAGGCAACGGCGATCGCTGCAGATGTAGCCAGCTTTGAGCAGGTGCAGGCGATCGCAGAAACAGCCGTAGCCGAATATGGGCGACTGGATACGTGGGTTCATAGCGCTGCGGTAGGAATCTTTGCCACCTTTGACCGCACCACACCGGAAGAGTTTAAGCGGGTGATTGAAGTTAGTCTGATGGGACAGGTGTATGGAGCGATGGCGGCATTACCCCATTTGAAGCGGGAGGGGCGAGGAGCCCTGATTCATATCT
>JAYKHH010000472.1:0-8352 GCA_035285265.1 Leptolyngbyaceae cyanobacterium
CAGTCGGACGACGCAGGCGGTGCTGTTCAATCCGCGCCTGCCATTCTAGATCGGTAGGATCTACGGAGGCAGTCGCCACATAAATAACTGATTGGTGGGAAGCGATCGCTAATCTCTCTGCCCACTCACTTTTACCAGAACGGGCAGGCCCGGTTACCAAAATTAAGGGGTTAGTGGCTATAGAGGGAATATCCATGCAGGGTTTAACAGGTGAGATGGGATGAAGAGAGTTCTCCCTCTTGGGTTCTACTTTAAACCACAGCAAGTTTAACTCTATTCCCAGCACCACCTGACACCCGACCCCTGCTAGGAGTTGATGGCTCTGACCCGGAGGGCAACCACGGGATGGCCCCTACCGAAGATTCCAATCCAAAATCAACCCATCCCTACCCCACCCGGTCGGGGATTTTAGCCAAAATCCAAAATCCAAAATCCAAAATTCCCCCTGGCCCCTGACAAAATGTTTGCGATCTCACCAATCTTTTCGCCTATGATTTGACAATCCTGCAAAGGTGAGATCTAATGCGAGTGGCAAGGTACAAAAAGCATCCATAATTTCATCAGGGTGTAGGGCTTTGAGATTAGATGGGTCAGTAAGGGAGAAGTATATGAAACAAAATTTGAGACGGATTGAGGCAGCACTCGATCAAATTGAAGGTCAACCGCGTATCCCAGTGCGATGGTCTCGCTCTAGCACCTCCCAAAGCTACTCTTTTACCCTGCACAAAGAGCCGTCACCAGAAAAGCCCCGTCAGCGTTCCGATATTTTTTTGGCACCTGCCATCTCAGTGCAAGCGGTGCCAGTGCCACGAGCCAGCGCTAAAAACCCAACCCTTCCCAAACTCAATCCTCCGAAGGTTCGCCTTCAACCATCTTTGCAATCTCCTCGCCCTGCCCCCCAGACTGCGCCTCCTCAAACCCAATCCTTTAATGCTGCTAAACCCTCACGATCTCAAACCAATACTAAGCGAGTTCTAGATCTATTACGAGAAGTAGAAGCCACCGTTCTAGGATGGCATGAGGAGCTAAACCAAGTGCTGCAACGGATTCAGTTCCTTTACCGAGAAGGGCCAATGGTGGATGGTTGGTTAGAAACTGCCTCGCAGTCTGTACCCTCTCGCGCCTCTCAACTACATCAGGTTGAAGTGAGTGACTTGATGAATTATGTCGAAGAAATCTGGGAACCCTCCCATGCCACTTCTGCCTCTCCAACTCCCCGTTCTGGCTACCGTTTGTGTGGGGTAGATGAAGCAGGCCAATTTTGGTCGCGTTCTTGTCCACCTGAACAGGTTGCTAGTGTCAGAATAGCGATCGCTCGTTATCAAAAACTACAACGGCTTCTAGAGCACAAAAAAGCCTTGGAAACCCGATTGAACCAGCTTGCTGAAACCTTGCTGGTTTTGCAGAAGCATCTCTAAGAGAGTGAAGTTAGGTGAATCATTGGCTCCACTTTATATCTAAATTTTGGTATAATTCTTCACATGTCTTAGGTGCCCGAGGAGTCCTTGTGTCTTGAAACGAGCCTATCTACTCCTAATTGCAAGTCTTTTGAGTACTGTTTCTTACTCAGCAGTTCAAGCTATCCAAGTTGGAGTGAACCGTTGGTTAGAAGTCAGACAAGTAAAAGGAACTGTTATCTACCAAAAAGGAACCGTCTCTAACTCAGCTCAGGTCGGTATTAAATTACAGAATGTTGGGGACAGTGTCAAAACTGGCAAAAATTCTAATGCTGTTCTGGCAGTAGATACGGGAATTGGTGTTGTCAAGATCTCTGAAAATACAACGGTACGGGTGCGTTCCCTGGAGGTGCTCCCTGGAGGCGGCCACATCACCCATTTGCAAGTTACCCAAGGACAAGCCCGTTTACAGGTACGTCGGTTTACCAACTCCGGTTCCCGATTAGAAATTCAAACCCCTGCTGGAATTAGTGGCGTACGCGGTACTCAATTTGGAGTGACCGTGCAACCCGATGGTAAAACCGGAGTTGCTACCCTAGAAGGGGCAGTGGTGACCTCTGCTCAAGGTAAATCCGTCCGCGTCAGCCGTGGGTTGCAGAGTTTAGTCATTCCAGGGGAAGCCCCATCTCCGGCTGTTGCTCTGAAAGAAGACACGAGGATGAAGGTGCAAATTCTATCTGCCCTAAATGCTCAAACTGCTCGCATCAAGGGCAATGTAGACTCGGTGAACTTGGTAATAGTCAATGACCAGCCGATTGTGATGGATCGGAAGGGACAATTTGATGTACAACTGCCCCTACCGAGCGATCGCATCATTCGTGCAAGCGTGGTCACCCCCCTTGGCAAGCACCAAGAATATCGTCTCGCCATCCCTTAGATGCGCTAAACCAGACAAGCCAACATTTCCCCAGGCTGATCTAGCGTATCCCCCATCCGTTCGCCATTATGGTAAGCCGCTAACAGGATGGCACTGGTATTGCCCCAGGCGATCGCTCCCGTAGCGTCTAATCCAATCGCCCCAAAATCTCTCTGGTGTTGTCGGGCTTCTAAGAAAGATCGTTCAAAGGCTTTTTCTAGGGAGAGTCCATCGGTGACTCGGATCACAATCCGAGGGGCTAGGCATTCATCAATAATGTCTTCCCCGATGCCCGTACAACTGACAGCAGCTTGATTGTTGGCATAGTTACCCGCAGGCATGGCAGAATCACTGACTCGTCCTAGGCGCTCAAACCCTTTGCCACCTGTGGATGTTCCCACCGCTAAGCAACCTTGGCTATCCAAAGCAACAACCCCAATCGTGCCTCGGCCTGCGGTCGTTTCCTGCTGCATTTCAGGCTCAGCCACCACCCCCGCCATCGTTTTAGAAAAGTTGCCCTCCCGCTCCTGTAGCCATTCCTGCAAGCGGAACTCCGTCATTGGGTCAAAGGGCGGCACTTGCAGATCGCGCATCAGTTCCGCAGCTCCCATATCCGACAGCACTCGGTCTGGGGAAGTTTGCAGATAATGGGCCAGATCAATAGGATGCTGCACGCGAGAGGTATTAATGACCCCGCTAAATCGCTGCAAGGTACCATCCATGAGGGACGCACTCATGCGAATTTGCCCATCCGACTGCAACACAGAGCCAACCCCAGCATTAAACCGGGGATCATCTTCCAACATCTGACAACCCCGTTGCGCTGCCTCAATGGCACTGGAACCAGCTAACAGCATTGGGTACACTTCTGAAATTACTTTGTAAAGAGATTGACGAACCCCTTCGATTCCCCCTTTACTCTTGAGAGAACTCCCGGCCCCTCCATGAATAATTAATTTCGGCTGGACTGGGGAGTGTATCGGTGTGTCTGACATGGATTCAACCTCTAAACTGGGCATTGATGGTTTTGTAGACCTGGGCGGGAATTGTCTCGCCGGTGATCAGGGTGTGGCAGTGCCATGTCCCTAAAATTCAGGCGTAGTCTCTGATGAAGAAGCCTGCGAACGGCGACGACGACACCGCTCTGAGCAGTATTTCACCTCATCCCAGCAATCTTCCCATTTTTTGCGCCAACTAAAAGGACGCTGGCAAACAGGACAGAGTTTAGTCGGCAGATCAGACTTGGCGCGGTTACGTCCCATAGGAATTTCTCTACTTGGATCTCGGTTGGCTTTTACCACAGAGGTACGGAGGGCACGGAGAATTAACCGTATAGGCCGACTCCAACAACCCTGGCCCCAACTCTCGATGCACCCCGATGGCTGCCCCAATTACCTGTCCCGATATTTCATTCAGATCCATCTCTATGTGTGTTCTCTGTGCTGCCGTGGTTCCATATTCTTAAAATCGCACAACGCAGCGATCCCCTGCTTAACCAACCAACAGCGTCGATAGGGCTAACATAGTCATGGACTATCTCTAGTCTGGACGCGAGACACCTATCACCCTAAAAATCCACGATTCTACACCTAGGAATAACTCATCATTATGGATCGAGCAGTCATTAAATTCTCTTCGGAAGATTGCGGCGTTTGCCACAAAATGTCGTTTTATGATCAAAAAGTCACAGAAGAACTGGGACTACGGTTCATCAGTGTGATGATGCAGGATACAGCTACCTACCGCCAGTATCGCAAAATCCTCCTGACCCAGTATCCCGATAAGTCAGAGATGGGTTGGCCGACCTATATTATTTGCGATCGCCCTGAAGCAGATTTTCAGATCCTAGGGGAGGTCAAAGGGGGACATCCCAAGGGCGAGTTTAGAACTCGCTTGCAAGCCGTTTTGGAAACTGCCCCAGAGGCTGTCCCGGCTGACAACAGTTAACTCAGGACCTCAAAGCGATCGACTTCCAGAACTGGCCCAATCATGGCAAAGGTCATCACATCCTCGCGGATTTGACCGTCCACCTTGACCCTTAAGCCAGCTTTTCGTAGGGGCTCTGGAGCCTTGTGCAACTCATAGGATTTCCCATCCTCACTGGTGAGTGCCCAAGTTCCAGGGCCAAATCCCTTACGTTCAATCGTGCCTTGAATCGTCAGGCTCATACTCGTTGCTCCTCGGTTTTAGTGGCAAGATAGGCGAGTCCATAACAAAGAAGGGCATTGACAATCAGGAAAATCCGCGCCCCCATTCCTTCCCCTAACCATAGAACTTGGGGAGAGGTCACCGCATTCACAGCTAAACAGGCAGCCACTCCTAGGCTCGAACCAATGGCAAACCATTTCCACTGACTATGACCCAGCAGTAAGGCAACTAACAGGAACGGGATCAACACACTGGCAAAGAGTGGATTGAGGACATTACTACCTTGAATCGCACCTCCTAATTCGGCAATGCTACTTCCCATGACTCGGAAAGGCCACTGGGGGGCATCAAATAGGTAAACACCTCGTAGGAAAAACAAACCCGTACTCCCTGTCACCAATCCCCCTGCCAGGAAACCATTCCAGCTAAACGGCCAGTAAACCCGCAGAAACCAAGCCAATAGGTAAGACCCCAAAACCATCGCAATCTTGGGCAGCAGTGCCACCACGCCCCCATCAATCCAGAATCGGGGATTGAGATAACCATTGTCACGCAACCATTGGAAGAAATCTCGGAAGGTAATCTGGCCCTTCAGCGCTAGCTTAACCGCAGCCCCCGCATCCAAATGACCCGCACCAAAGTAGTTGAGGGCATCGTCCTTAACGGGGCGGGCTGCCTGTTGCAACACCTTAAATACCGATTCTGGGTCTTTGATCCCCGCTGCTTTAACCAGGGCTGCTACCCCAGCAACGTGGGGGGCTGCCATGCTAGTGCCTTGGTATGCGGCAAAAATAGGCTTACCTGTCTCTGGATCAATGGTGTTTTGGAGGATACCACCTGTAGAAGTTTCGTCCTGTAGAGAGCCACCAGGGGCGGCAATATCCACGCCAGCGCCAAAGTTAGAATAAAATGCCTTTTCTCCAGCAGCATCTAGGGCGGAAACTGAAATCACATGGGGATAACGGGCTGGATAGGAAGCAGAGTTACTACCTTCATTCCCGGCGGCACCTACTAAGACCACCCCTTTGTTATAAGCGTAGTTAATGGCATCTTCCAGAACCTGACTGGCACCGCCACCCCCTAGACTCATATTGATCACGTCAGCCCCTTGATCAGCAGCAAACCGGATCGCTTCAGCGATGTCGGTAATCGTGCCGCCCCCACTGGCACTTAAAACCTTGAGGGGCATTAGATTCGCTTCGTAGGCAATCCCGGCTACACCATAGCCATTGTTAGTAGATTGGGCAATGGTGCCTGCCACATGGGTACCATGACCATTGTCATCCTTAGCGTCTACTTGGTCATTTACAAAGTCATACCCTGGGACAAAGGCGGTATCTTTCAAGTCCGGTACTAAGCTGATCCCCGTGTCAATCACCGCCACGGTAATTCCCTTACCTTTGGTGTCATCCCAGGCAGGCTCGATATTAATGCTACGAAAATTCCACTGCTTGCTATAGTCCGGGTCATTGGGCGCTAGTAGAGCGTGGTAGATATAGTTGGGTTCAATGGCTTCGGTGTACTGAGAGAGTCCTGACTTCCTCAGTTGCTTGAGGATTTTTGCGTCCCCCTGAGCAATGTAGAGATGCTCTTGCTGGGAGAAGATGCTATTAGGACGGGGATCGATCGAGTACTGCTGGGCGATCGCGCTTACCTGCTCCTGAATCTGAGCGGGAGCTAGATCGTCGCGGAAGTCCAGCACAATGGTTTCAAACGTCCCACGGGTTGCCAACCCCGGATAGGTCGTGAGCGCTAACATTAGCCCCACCAGAAACAAACTTAGAACCAGAAGCTTTCTCATGACAATCCCCCAATCACAGCCCCAATTTGCCACAACCATAACTCACTTTGAAAAGTGAGTTAAAGGCTGAGATGATTTTTGATATGGGAGACCCCACGCAAAAATCTATTTATCTCTATCTTGCAATAGGCTGGAGCGATCCCCCTAGATTAGGAGAGGTTTTCTGCCGGATAGCGTTAAGATTTCAAGGGGGTTGATCGACGCAATAGCTCCCACCCTATGTTCCCCCAAGCAAAAATACTCCCTAATACCTAAGCTTTATGGAGAGAGGTCTTTTGTGGTTGCCCCTACTGGGAACCTTTATCTGGCTAGCCTGGGCAGGCTGGAATGAATATCAAAAAGTGGAAACCTATCGAGTTTGGGCCCAGGGTTTTCAGCGTGCCAAATACGATATCTATGCAGTTTTAGGTCAAAATGGTTCCACCCTGACTTGGGGTAAGCCCTCTCGGCAAGGGCCTTTCAACCTTGAGACGTTTTCACTTCAGCAGGTGCAGGCTGTTCGCCTTCTGGTTGATCAGCAACCCATTGAGTTGGAAGCTCCAAAATCCCCAGAGGTGGACGATCTACCCGCCCAGGGTCGCAATATTGTCCTAGAATTTTCACGCTTTGGGAATGATGACAACATCTACATTCCTTTCACAGAAGTATCATTGGCAATGCAATGGGGTCAGCATTTTCAACGGGAACTCAACACCCTACAAGGGGAAACATCGACATAGATCAGCCCCGACAATCATACAAGTTCAGTAAAATCACTGTTTGTGGATGAGGGATTGATAAGGGATGGTTAACTTCAAGTTTTTTGTCCATAAGTATACAAAACACGGTGTAAGCTTACGGCAGATTCGGGAATTTTATAAATTAACTATTAGATTAGGTGCCTTATGGACAAAAGCATAGACAGAGGCTGCTCCCGCTCCTTGAGTTCCCATCAGTAAGGAGTTGGTAATGACTGGAATTTCCTCGATTTCTCAAACCGAGTTGACTGAGCGACGTCAAAATCTCCGTCGTCAACGGCGAGTCAGAGGGTTGCAAGCCAGTTGGCAGGCATTGGCAGTGAGTGCGATCGCAGGCAGTCTGGTCTGGGTCATTACCTTACCCAGTTGGGTGATTCGTAAGCCCGAACAAGTTGCGATCGCCGGCAATCAATTACTGACGACCCAAGCCATTCAATCTTTAATTCCCCTAACCTATCCTCAGTCCTTGCTAGAGCTACAACCCCAAGCCTTAGTCAAAACATTAGAGTCTAAGGCTCCTATTGCTCAAGCAACTGTTACCCGTCACTTATTCCCTCCCCACTTAAGTGTGCAGGTTAAAGAGCGCTATCCTGTAGCGTTAACCTCCCCCGATCCTAAAATTGCCTTCCCGACGCGATTACAGGATATCCAGACCTCCTCATCCAAGCTTGGCTTTTTGGATGACCAGGGTAAGTGGATGCCCTTAAAGAGTTATACCTCTTTGCAAAAATCCTTCAAACTTCCCAAGTTAAAAGTTATTGGGATGCGTCCAGAGTATGCAGTTGCTTGGTCACAGCTTTACCAGCAAGTCCAACAAAGCCCAATTCAGGTTTCTGAAATTGATTGGCGCAACCCAGGTAACTTAATTCTTAAGACTGACTTAGGAATTGCCCATCTCGGCCCCTATAGCCCTATATTTTCTAAGCAACTCAGCACCCTTGATCAAATGCGGCAGTTGCCCCGGTATCTCAAATCTACTCAGATTGATTACATTGACCTGAGAAATCTTGCAACTCCTGCTGTTCAAGTGCTTAAGCCGCAAAAGACTGTAAAGACGAATACCCAATGACTTCAGAAAATATGGAAAACTCTATGAACTACTTACAGAATCCATCTGAAGATAGATGAAATAAATATTTGAATTGTAGTGGAGAATGGGAATAATTGTTGGTTTTTCAAGCCGCTTACCCTATAGTTGACTAGAGTTGACTAAAGCAATTCAAGAAGAAAGCTGTATTTAGTGTCCTTTTAAATCTCAATTCCAATGACATCTGATAGTAAACTGAGCTTCATACATGAAAGTTCGCACTCTGACGATCATTCAAGCTATTCGTCAAACGCAGAGAATTCTCA
>JAYKHH010000473.1:0-7667 GCA_035285265.1 Leptolyngbyaceae cyanobacterium
GAATTGACCATCACCCCCGGTTCCGTATAGGCAGCCGCCAAGGGAACAGACGCATCTCCATCGGGGGAAACAATCACCGTTTTGATCGCGAGTTGCTGCTGCTTAGCAAATTGAAAGTCCCGAACATCGTGGGCAGGTACGCCCATCACCGCTCCAGTGCCGTACTCGTACAGCACATAGTCCGCAATCCAAATCGGAATCTCTTCCCCTGTGAAGGGATTGATAGCCTTACCGCCCGTGGGAATACCACGCTTGGGTTTGTCTTCTGCTGTGCGCTCTAGCTCACTCTGACCCTTTACGGTTTCTACAAAGGCTGCTACAGCAGCTTTCTGATCCGCAGTGGTGACCTGAGCTGTCAAAGGATGCTCCGGTGCCAGAACCACATAGGTCACGCCATACACCGTATCGGGGCGAGTCGTGAACACCCCCACTTTATCGTCTGAGCCCACAATCGGAAATTCCAAATAGGCACCAACGGATTTACCGATCCAGTTGGCCTGCATCAGCTTCACCCGTTCCGGCCAGCCCGTGAGCTGATCGAGGTCGCTCAGGAGTTGTTCGGCATAATCGGTAATCTTGAAAAACCACTGGCGCAGGAGCTTCCGTTCTACCTTCGCCCCCGATCGCCAAGAACGGCCTTCATTATCCACCTGCTCATTGGCAAGCACCGTCTGATCAATCGGGTCCCAGTTAACCGCTGCTTCCTGTTGGTAGGCCAGCCCCATTGCCAAAAACTGCAAAAAGATCCACTGGGTCCACTGATAGTAATTCGCAGAGCAGGTCGCCAGTTCTCGACTCCAATCGTAGGACAACCCCAGACGTTTTAATTCAGTCCGCATCTGGTCAATATTTTGGTAAGTCCACTTGGCAGGGTGAATGCCGCGATCAATGGCCGCATTTTCTGCGGGTAGACCAAACGCATCCCAGCCCATCGGATGCAGCACCCGAAACCCTTGCATCCGATGGACTCTGGCAATGACATCAGTAATGGTGTAGTTGCGGACATGCCCCATGTGCAGGTTCCCCGATGGATAGGGAAACATGGATAAAGCGTAGAACTTGGGCTTCTGAGTTGAGTCTGGGGTATCGTCTAACCCTTGCTCAGTCCAAATCTGCTGCCACTTTTCTTCAATTGCCTGGGGATTATAGCGAGACTCCACCACTGGCACTCCTGTCTAGTCAGTGTTTACATTCGCCCATTGTAAACGTTTGGAGGCTATCCCATTGGGGAAGACTTTAGGGTTAGTCCGTTGGCAGCGTATCCATCTCCAAAATTCATTGAGTACGATGACCCACCTGATCCAAGTCTTTGTGTACGGCACCCTGAAGCCAGGGGAATCTAACTACAGGCGTTATTGCTTGGGCAAAGTAGTGGAGGAATATCCGGCGATCGCCCTCGGCCAACTTTATGCCCTACCCCAAGGTTATCCCGCCATGACCCCAGGAGATAATCCGGTCTATGGATATTTGCTTGCCTTTGCAGATCCTGGAATTTTAGTTAGCTTAGACCAGCTTGAAGGCTATCACCCCAGTCAGCCCAGGGAACAGAATGACTACGACCGTCAATCCATTCCCATTTTTGGCCTGAACCAGGAACTGCTAGGAACCGCTTGGGGTTACTTGATGACGCCTAAACAGGTAGAACAGCAGAGAGGAATCCTACTGCCCGGAGGTCGCTGGAGCGGACAAGCCTGAGCAACTTAGACTCTATCTCAGCGTGTTAGCTGGCAAAGAAACCGGTGCCTTGGGAATGGCAACGACAGGTCGCTCTAAGGCAATCATGAGGCCGTCAGACAGCAGGGGAGATTGGGGAGCGACCGCAACCGATAATGGCGATGCAACCGGAGATTGAGCCATTTGAGGCATCCAGGAACGACTCCAGGGTAGGCTACTGACAAAGGCACCGACGAAGAGGGCTGCGATCGCCCCACCGCCCCAAATCAGCCTCAGCCTGGGTCTACGGTCTAGACGCTCAAAGACTTGGTTTGCCGTTTGATCCGTGGTTTGCGTAGAAGCAGGAATCGGCATTGAATGCAAGCCTTGGCGGAGATTCAACAACCGCTTATGTAAGCGCTTCACCACGGGATCAGTGGCGAGCCATTCTTCAACTTGCTTCCGCTCTGCTGCCGTTACCTCACCATCTAGGTAAGCACTGACTAATTCAAATCGATCCCGCTTTAAAGAATTGATCGTCGCCATAGATTGACTCTCTCCTTCCTGGATTGACCTCAAGGAATTGGGTGGAGAACACTGCTCAAACTGGTTCTGAGACTCGAAATTATGCGCCATCTTAACGTTACGACTCGATCACACTAGGGATACACACTGAACTTTAGACCGCCATTATCAGCCATCTAAATATCAACCGTCTAAATAGGTTTGAAGCTGGAATTGCAAGCGCTGTCTTGCCCTAGCAATTCTAGATTTAACCGTTCCGAGGGAAGCACCGGTAATTTCGGCAATTTCCTCGTAGGCCAAGCCTTCAATTTCTCTTAAAACAATCGTAGTCCGAAAAACCTCTGGCAGGTCAGCGATCGCCAACCTTAATTGATCATAAAACTCTTGAGTCGTTAAACTTTCCTCTGGCCCCGGTTCATCCGAAGCAATTTCCCAATCCATCTCCCCATCGGATAACATGCGAGGGGCATCTAGGGAGAGAGGCTCAGAGACACGCTTACGTTTACGCAACTCATCGTAAAACAGGTTTGTGGCAATACGGCTCAGCCAACCTTGAAACTTCACAGGTTCCTGCAAGCGCTTCAGATTTCGATAGACTCGAATCCATACTTCCTGTGCTAGGTCGGCTCGATCTTGCCAGTCAGGGGCCAGGTGATACAACACCCGATCCACATGGGACTGATAGCGACGCAACAACTCAGCAAAGGCAACGCGATCCGGGCGCACCCCAGCTTGACACTGTAGGATCAAATCGTAATTTGAGAGTTTCTCAGGTTGCACTGACGCTGGGGGATTGGTTGCCTCAACCGGTGACCAGCAGATAGAAGGAGTGTGACTCATGGACAGAGCGTACCCTAAAACAGTGTTCTGTTAGGTAGATGCTGTTGGAACGCAAGAAGTTCCCAGAGACATTCCCATATCAAATCTCTTGTATCCATCAAACCTCTTGTACCAATGCTCGATAGAAATTGGGTGAAATAGTGTTTTGTCAAGCTTGATGGTTACAAGAAGTCTCTTGGTCAACCAGTCGTTAGATTACTAAAGGCTATACACCCTTACAGGATCCTAGTGCAACAGAGGGCAAGTCTGCCAATTTGTAAATTTGCTGCCCCCTGCCCTTAGATCTGCGTGGAATCCAGCCTTAGCTAGAGTCCCATTGATCACTAGCTATTGGAATGCAGATCCGGGCTTATGTTAAGGTCTCCGTCACTACCTCTGGAACGGTCATCTCCACACCAGGGGTGATATCTAGCACCAAGCCTTCCTGTGCCATTAAACTGTTCGGAAATTCTTGGATGACCTGGGCCAGAACGCCATCTAGAAAATCATCATTATGGAGGGGATCATGATGAAAAATGATCAGTTGCTTCACGTTGGCGGTTTTGGCCACCTTAATGGCTTCCTGCCAGGTTGAATGTCCCCAGCCTACCTTGCTAGATTTTTCGGAGTAATATTCTTCATCGGTGTAGGTGGCATCATAGATCATCACATCTGCCTCCCGTGCTAGCCAGAGCACGTTCTGATCGAGTTGATCGGGAAAATGCTCAGTGTCGGTAATATAGGCAACGGCACGCCCTTGCCAATTGATGCGATAACCAACCGATTGACCCGGATGATTCAATAGAGCCGTTTCGATTTTGACATCGCCAATTTGAATCACCTGTCCAATTTCTAGGTCATTGAATTTCAGGTCGGCTCCCATAATGCGTAAGGGAACCGGAAAGTTGGGGTTGAGCATCTGGTCATTCAGACGTTGCTCAATATTGGCTCCCGTGGGGGCGATCGCTCCATAGATATGAAAACAATTACCCTTAATAAATGCAGGCACAAAAAAGGGGAAACCCTGGATGTGATCCCAGTGGGAGTGGGTAAAAAAGAGATGGGCTTCTACTGGCATTTGGGACAGCATGGCTTGTCCTAACACTCGCAAACCAGTGCCACCGTCAAAGATGAGACGATGTCCCCCTGCCTGCACTTCTACACAAGGAGTATTGCCACCGTAGCGAACGGTTCCTGCTCCTGGACAGGCAATACTGCCTCGAACTCCCCAGAACTGAATTGTGAACGGATTGTGCGTACTAGCCATGCATGTCCCTACAGGATGTCACTGAGTTTCAACCGCAAGTCCCACTGACTTAAGTCCAACTTCGTACTTGCTTACCAAGGTAACCTTAATTGCCTAGTATTATGAGAAGTATCCCCTAAAAAAGCAATTCTATACCTCTAAATCCATTTTTTTTAGCTATCGGTAGGGCGGTCATTCCTTGTTTGTTGAGCACTGGAAAAGTCTAAGTGCCACTGCTGAACTGTTGATAGCCCTGAAACGCTGGTTAAATTGTATTGCAATGGTGTAATCGTAATATATTTCTGGCGATTTGCCTGCACATCCGTAGGTGCTTGATTAAACCAGTCAGGAGCTAAATCCAGGGTGGTTTGTTCTACATCTTCCAGGAGTTCTCCAGCCAGCCAATAGTAGATTTTGCCTCTGGGATCGACTCGTTTTTGAAACACGTCTACGTAGCGGCGAACGCCTTGACGAGTCACCATAATCCCAGCAAGCTCTTCTTGCTTGACCGCTGGAATATTAACATTCAACAACATCAGCTCCGGTAAGGGATGCTGGATTAGATAACCGAGTAAGTTTTGGGCAAAATGAACAGCAGGCTGAAACTCCCTAGACGTATAACTGGTGAGGCTAAACGCAATCCCAGGAATCCCTTCAATCACGCCTTCCATCGCCGCAGATACCGTACCGGAGTACAACACATCGGTACCCAGGTTAGAACCGTGGTTAATCCCAGAGAGCACCAGATCGGGAGGGCTGTCGAGAAGGGCACCTAGGGCCAGTTTGACACAGTCAGAGGGGGTACCAGAACAAGCCCAAGCCTTGATGGCAGGATGAAAAATTGATTCGATGATTTCTGCCCGGATCGGTTGATGTAAAGTCAGTCCGTGCCCTGTAGCAGACCGTTCTTGATCGGGACACACCACGGTTACCTCATGTCCTGCGTCTGCTAAGCCATTGGCTAGACTACGGACACCTAATGCATAAATCCCGTCGTCATTACTAATTAGAAGTTTCATCCCATCCTTATTTCATCTCATCCTTAGAGTATGCGGCAACTAAACATAGATTATTCCCCAAGGACTCATCCGTAATTTGGGCAAGATACCTGGATTACGAAACCTGAAGATTATTCTAGGACTGCTACAGTCCGATGGACTTAATTTAGCAAGACTTTTCTGCAGATCCTCTTGACTAGATCCTCTTTACTGTAAATTATGCCCACCCCAGTCGAGTACTTCCTGGGGGGCATCTCCTTTCCCCGCACCAGCATTCAGAGCAACCAGGAGGAAACTGCCCCGCTCCCTCTCCTCCTCATCTCCAGCAATGCTGAAAAAAGCATCACGACCCCTGGGGATTGGGATGCTTTTGCATGTCAAGATCAGTCATTAACTACTATGCTTTCTCGCCCTCGTCGTCCTCGTCGTCTTCGCCAAGGACGAGCTTAGGATCTGTGATCAATCCTTCAATTCCCTGGGAAACAAAATTTTCACGAACCAAGCAAAAATTCATTGATGATACTCCACTCGTTGGAGGGAGCCACCTTCTTTCTCGATACAATGTGGTCGGCTAAGTAATGAGCATCCTGGGCAATTCCTGAAAACCGGGCTGAACCCCAGGTATACAACCACGGAAGTCCTAGAAAATAGAGCCCCCTGACTGCGGTGATACCGCGATCGTGGCCGGGATAGCCCTTCCCGTCAAACACGGGCACCTCAATCCAACGGAAATCAGACTCATAGCCTGTACACCAAACCACCGCACCGATATTTGCCTGTTCATAATCCAAGGTTAGAACTTGCGCTTCGGGTTCCCAAACGGGCTGGTAAGGGGGATCTTGGGGTGCCTCAATGTGATGCTTGGCGATGAATTCATTAATGCTTTTCTTGATGTTTTCAGCAACTGCATCCGCCTGATCCAAGTTTTGCTTCAGATCGTCCTGAAATTCTAGGGTGCTACCGCTAATGTATTTCAACCTGCCGTAGAGTTGCATGCCTTCTAGGGCAAATTGTCGTAAGTCAATCTCGCGTCCACCATCACGCCCTGTCACATAGTGGTTGGTATTACGCCTCGCTTTCTCTTTTTGAGGATGTTCGTCAATCGATAAATTGTAATAGCCCATTTGATCGAGCCACTCCACCACATCCTTGCCTCGATAACGACGGGGCGATCGCGGCGCACCTCCCACACAGAGATGAACTTGCTTGCCTGCCAGGTGCAAATCTTCAGCAATCTGACATCCAGACTGTCCAGTTCCTACCACTAGAACGCCCTGATCCGGTAAGGACTGGGGATTTTTATAGGCCGATGCGTGTAACTGCACAATTTTATCGGGTAACCGCTCCGCAAGTCTCGGCACCCTAGGAGTGTGATAGCAACCCGCAGCAATCACAACCTGCTCAGCCGTATAGACACCGATCTCAGTCGTTAGTTCAAAGATTTCTTGATCTTCATGCTTGCGGACTCTAGTAACTTCCACCCCTTCTTTCACAGGTGGATTAAAAGATGCCGCATAGTCCTCAATATATTGAACGATCTCATCCTTCTGCATAAAGCCGTAAGGCTCCTTTCCTGGATAGGCATATCCGGGAAGCTTGCACTGCCAATTGGGAGTCACCAAACAAAAGGAATCCCAACGCTTCGAGCGCCATGAATGCCCAATTCTGTATTTCTCAAAAATAATATGGTCAAACCCTCGTTCCTTTAAGAAGTAGCTCACGGATAAACCAGCTTGCCCCCCTCCTATAATTGCGACGGAATAGTGGTTTTTCATTTGCAACTTTTAAATAGATGGTTCAGGATGTGTTGCAAGATTAAAGGTGGATCACAGGGGCATTTTGTGTCTGTGAATACGAAATTTTTAAGTCTAACCCTAAGGCTAGGGGTTGGGAAGATGGGACTTCAGGCTCTTGCCAACAGTAAGCACCTACCTATTTAAATAGATAGGTAGATGATCTCGAAACCCCTGGTATCAAATTAAACGTGCATCTCAATCAGGGCTTTCAGATTTAAGCTATTCAAGATGCTGGATTTAATTGGGCGTTTGTCATCCCAGAAGATCAGAGTTGAATAAAATCCTATCGCCAGTGAGGAGTTTAAAAGTTCAAACGTCTTGTGGGCAGCTTGTGCATTATCAAAGCTAAGAAAGTAAACAGTGTCATCGAAAACAACAGGCTTGCCAGTCAGTTTTCCTATTAGTCTGAATTCTAATTTCTTATAAAGTCCACAAATCCCAATTTTCCAGGGTGAAAATGTATAGGGGCCAACCCCAAAAATAGAAAATCTAGGATTTTTCTGATATATTTTGCTCTTTCTACCATCCAAGTATTGTGCGTGAGACTCTAAATATTTCCAGGTCTGAGGAGCTATATCTCTTATAGAGTCAGTTGACTCTCCAACAAATCTTTGAGTAACCAGAACATAG
>JAYKHH010000474.1:0-8414 GCA_035285265.1 Leptolyngbyaceae cyanobacterium
AAGAACCTACCAAGAGTTGTGCTTTCTGAATCGGGAAGGTGCTATTTGGGCAGGGGTGCAACACTTGCGCCCTCATGGATGGTTGCTTAACCCTCAGTAAGATGAAGCTATCCTTCATTGTTGCTCGACCTAGTGCCTGGTTTTCTGATTGTCCTGCTTTCCGCTTTCTGCTTCTGTTTTCACAATGTAATCGTCCGCGTGCTCTTCACTGAACACAGGGTTCTCGGACTTTTTCAGTTGGGCGGGTTTGTCACACCGACCCTACCCAACTCCTTCCTGCTCTTGTTTATGCGAATGCTGTGGGTCGTGCCTCTGATGGCAGCCCTAGCCCCAACGCTTCATCCCCCCATCTGGAGAGATATTGGACGCTTACGGCAGCGAGAACAGCGATCGCTCCTAGGGCAAGCGATCGCCTGCGGAGGATTGATGTTCCTCTATCTGGCGCTGCTCTATATTGCCATTGGGATGATTCCCACCGGGATTGCCTTGATCCTCTTCTTTACCTATCCCGTGTTTACAGCACTCTTGTCCTGGCAACTGTTGGGCGATCGCCCAACCCGATTTAGCTGGAGCATCATGGGCTTAGTGGTTTTAGGGGGTGCTCTGACCATTCCCTATATCAACACCACAATCCATGCTCATACTTGGATTGGCATCATGACAGCGCTGACCTCTGGTGTTACCTTTGCTGGCTATACTGTTCTTGCCCAAAGGAGTTTTAAGTACCTGCACCCCGTTCCTTTTACTTGGCTCAGTTTCACCATCACCTTGGGGTTATCGGGGGTCAGCCTTCTATTCTGGAATGTACATCAGGCTTCGTTGGACTGGCTTCCCCTTTGGATTGGAGGACTCCTATCGGCACTGTTGACCTTTGCAGGCCACTTGATGAACAACTATGGCATTCGCCTGATTGGGGCCACCTCCGCATCAATGGTGGCTGCGACCAATCCAGCTCTGACTGTGCTTCTAGCTTGGTTAACCATTCAGGAAAGGCTGAGTAGCTTACAGATTGCTGGAGTTGTAATAACAACCTTCAGTATTGCTTTGTTGAGCCGGGAACTCCGAGTATCCAGGAAAACCGTCGGCAACTACAGTGATTCGTGATGCGTTTTCTGAAGTAGACACCGATGGATGTAGCCAAGCTCTTACTAAAAGGATGACCAAAGCTATACTGCGTTTAGGGTTTGAGGGGGTTGTTTTAGATAGTCAAGAAGACGACTGTACTTTCAATTTCACTCAACCACCCCAAGCAGAAAGCCAGGTGTTAAAGTACCTTGATAGATAGCCACCCGATAGAAACAATTTTAAGCATCCCTAGGGAACCTCAGCGTCAGTTACTTAAAGAACCTGAACCATGACCTCAATTCTTGCTGCCCTTGCCCTGGCCTTGATTGGCTATACAGTCGGATCGGTGAAGATCATCAATCAGGCCAATGAAGCCCTCGTAGAACGCCTGGGACGCTACCACCGGAAATTAACATCAGGGTTAAATTTCATTGTTCCCTTCCTTGATGTGATTGTCCTGGAGGATACGACACGGGAGCAGGTTCTCGACATCCCTCCCCAAGAGGCAATTACTAGGGATAACGTCTCCTTGACGGTGGATGCAGTGGTGTACTGGCGTATTGTCAAACTAGAGCGCACCTACTATGAAGTAGAAGATATTGAGATGGCTCTCTCTAACCTGGTGACAACCACGCTGCGATCGCAATTAGGGCGCATGGATTTAGAGCAAACCTACTCGTCTAGAACGGAAGTGAATGAGGCATTATTACAACCCCTCAGCCAAGCCACGCAGGATTGGGGCGTGCAGGTGAGTCGTGTAGATGTTCAAAATATTACCCTGCCTAAAGCTGTTTTAGACTCCATGGAAAAAAGAAGATCTGCTGAGATTCAAGCCCAGGCTGCTATCCTGGCAGCAGAGGGGGAGCAAAAGGCTGCCTTAAAACGAGCAGCGGCAACCGTAGAATCGATGAAGTTGATTGCCAATGCTTTAGAAACAAAATCAACCCCCCAGGAAGTTTTAAAATTTCTGTTGGCTGAGAAATATGTGGAAGCCAATCAGAAATTAAGTGAGAGTACTAATTCTAAAGTCCTATTTATGGATCCAAAAGTCCTAACCGAATCCCTAGGGAATTTGATGGAATCCTCAACTAAGGCCAGCCCAGACATTGACCTAAATTCATGAACCACGTCCTCACCCTTAGAGGTCAAACCTTTGCCTGGGGGCAGAAAACCTACCTCATGGGTATCCTCAACGTCACTCCCGACAGCTTCAGTGACGGGGGACAGTTCAACAGTCTGGAGGCTGCGCTGTGTCAAGCACAGCACCTAGTAGCTGTCGGGGCTGACATCCTAGACATTGGAGGGCAATCCACACGACCTCAAGCCCTGGAAGTGAATGTCGATGAAGAAATGGGTCGCGTGATGCCGGTGATTGCAGCTTTGCGTTCCACCCTCCAGGTACCTATTTCTATTGATACTACTCGATCTGCGGTAGCCAGGGCGGCTATTCAAGCTGGAGCCGATCTGGTCAATGATGTGTCAGCGGGATGCTCGGACCCGACTATGCTGAAGACCGTGGCAGAACTGCAAGTGCCGATTGTGTTGATGCATAGTCGGGGAACCCCTCAAACCATGCAGCAGCTCACCACCTATGGCAACCTCATTGATGAAATCTGTGAATTTTTAGAGGAAAGAATTGCGACGGCGATCGCCAATGGCATCCAACCGGACCACATCATTCTCGACCCCGGTATTGGCTTTGCCAAAACCTATGAACAGAACCTAGACATTTTGCGAAATCTGCCTCGATTCCGTGCCCTAGGCTATCCACTTTTAGTGGGAACTTCCCGCAAAAGTTTTATTGGACACCTGCTCAACCAACCCAATGCCCAGGAACGGGTTTGGGGTACGGCGGCAACCTGTTGTGCAGCGATCGCAGGCAGTACCGACATCCTCCGAGTTCATGATGTTCAGGCAATGCACGATGTATGCCGCGTCGCCGATGCAATCTGGCGACAGGGCGGTTAAAGCTGTTGGGTCTCCAATTTAATCACAATCCTAGCCTTGATCTTTTCAAATTCTTCCTTCAGGTATTTTTTGCTCACACTCGCTTGGTTCATGGATGCGATCGCCTGACCCGCATTTGCCCACTCCTCTAATTGTTTGCACTGGGGAGGGGTAATAGTAGAAACCATTACCGTTTGACACTGCTTTGGTTCTTCCAAGGCGAAAAACAAGAGATGATAAAACCCTTTTTCTGCTAAAAGGCGGGTCATTTCCTGACCTTGGGGGGTTTTGAGATCTAGGTAGCAAGGCAACCATCGAGGGCCATGCTCAAGCGTATACAGCGCCGTAATCCACAGCACCATGGGATGGGGAGCCATCATACATAGAAACTGATTGTAACGGGTGCAACTCATCCGCCGCTCAATTTCCGGCTTGGGTAGCATAATCCATAGGGTTGCCAACGCCTTATGGCTCGTGGGCATTGCCTGAGGAAAGACAATTTCTGCGATCGGTTTATCCTTAGGCCAATAGGTTAAGCGGCACAACTCTTCGGGCGATAGGTTGGCAGGACGCTCTGGATCGGCAACTACGGGTAACTTGGAGAGGGCCATCTCTAGGCGTTTACCGATTTTTTGACCGGGCCCAAACCGTTCTTCTAGGGGGGCTAAGGCACTTAACACTTCAGCGATACTTTGGGGGCGATCCTGCGGTAATTTAGCCAGACACGCCATCACTAATGACTCCAAAGCCTTGGGGAGCTTCAAGTTAGGGCTGACCATCTCAAAGGTTAGAGGGGGCTGAGTATGGTGAGCTTTATACCAACCGCCGAAAGTATGGGTCTCTGCCCGTAATGGCAGCCTGCCGGTCAGCATCTCGAACATCATCATGCCCAGACTGTAGATATCTGAGCGTTTATCTAGCTCCTTACCCTCCATTTGTTCCGGTGATGAATAGGCCAAAGTTCCCATGAATGAGTGGGTCTGATCACTATTCTCAGCCTGTACCAGGTGAGCAATGCCAAAATCCAAGATTTTAGCTAATTCCCCCACACTGAGCTCCTGGGTTACGAGAATATTGCCAGGTTTAATATCCCGGTGAACAATCCCATCTTGATGCGCGCACTGTAATCCTAAACAAATCTGACGCGCTAAGCTCAGAAAGCGAGGCAGAGGCATCAACCGCTTGCGGATAATCTCACCTAGCCCCTCTCCCTGTAGGTACTCCATGACATAGAAAGGAACTTCTTCTGCTTCATCGACGCCGTAGTCCATTACCCGGACAATGTGGATGGTCTTTTGACCTAGCAGGGCACAGGTTCTAGCTTCACTTCTAAACCGTTCCCGCATTTTTTCATTGAGAAGGGTTTGAGCTAGAAACTTAACCGCAACTGGGACATCTCCCAATAAAACATCCTTAGCTCGATAAACCCGACCCATTGCCCCCTTGCCAATCAGCTCTTCAAGTTGATAGCGACTGGCTAAGACCCGACCCAGGTTTGCATCAGCCATAACAGTAGCCACTTATAACTGACTTACCGGTGACAGTAAGACATGGATTCATACACAAGCTCTGAGAAGATGCGAATAAGGTTTATATAAATCTGTCTTGAAAAGTCGGGACTCTGAGAGCCAGAAAGCTTGACCCTAGTGGTAAGCATACCCTGATGTTCATCAGAACTAAAGACCTAGATCATCCCCAGTTTTGTCTTGGACAGCCTTGACAATCCGGGAAAGCTCTGTCTTCTCGTTTAGCGTCACACGAGTGGGTGAACCACTAATAATCCGTTCATAGTTGCGGAAAGAGTCCTTAATCTGAGGCCCTTGCTCACTAATGGTGTATTCTCGAATGGCATTGTCATGCCACGAACCCCGCATTTTAAATACGTTAATAGCACGAGACAAGTCTCCTCGAATCTCCACATATTGCAGCATTAAAATCGTATCTGTAATGGTAGAGATATGAGAATCGGTAATCGAGTGTGACCCCATAAATTGATCACTGGTATTGGTAAAGAAACCTGTAATTTCTTCTTGCTTGGCAAAACCCGTCACTCCAATTACAAACTGACGAAAGGCATTATTACTAACGCCCCGTGCTAGGGCTGATAAGGAATCAATGGCAATCCGAGAAGGTTTAAAATCCATAATCTCAGATTTGATAATTTGTAGGTGGTCTTCTAAACCAGCAGATTCTGGATAGGCACAGATAATCTTAAACAGACCCTTCTGCTCTAAGTCTTCAAAATCAATCCCCCAAGAATAAGCATTACGGGATAACTGAGCGCGAGATTCTTCATAGGCAAACAAGATTGCCCGTTCCCCTCTCACGCAGGCATCCTGTAAAAATTTGCTGACCAGGAGAGTTTTGCCTGTTCCAGTGGCTCCCGTTGCCAAAATGATCGAGTCTTTGAAAAAGCCACCTCCACACATTTCATCCAATACCTTGACTCCAGAAGAGACGCGGACATTAGATGATCGTTGAGTTAAACGCATCGCTCCTAAGGGGAAAATGTTGATACCATCATTCGTAATTGTAAAGGGGTACTCACCTTTCATATGAGTGGTACCTCTCAGCTTCAAAATTTCAATGGTACGACGACGGCGTTCTCCTTCCAAGACGTTTCGTACGATCGCCACATTATCAGCAACAAATTCTTCTACTCCAAACCGGGCCACAGGCCCATATTCCTCAACCCGTTCTGTCGTCATGACCGTGGTCGCGCCCAATAGCTTGAGGCGTGCTACCAAGCGAAAGATTTCTCGACGTAACACTGAAACGGCAGCGTACTGCTTAAAGATAGCAGTTACGGAATCAATTGAGACTCGTCTTGCCTTGTATTTGCGGATGGCATACTGAATCCGTTCAATCAGAGCAGAGAGGTCAAAGTTACCCACAACATCCTGCCCTTCTGGGTCAGGAGAGGCATCTAGAATAAACAATTGGCCTTCATTAATGAGCCGTTGCAAATCCCAGCCAAAGCTATAGGCATTTTTAATAATGTCGCTCGGCGATTCTTCAAAGGTGACAAAGATCCCAGGTTCATTAAATTGGGTAATGCCATTGTAGAGAAACTGAAGGGCTAATAACGTTTTCCCAGTCCCCGATGTGCCACTCACAATCGTAGTTCTACCAATGGGCAAGCCTCCATGACTAATATCATCGAAGCCCTCGATCATGGTCCGAAGTTTGGCAACCCCTGGAAAGACTGGCTCCTTTTCCGCTTCATTGTTGATGGACTGGTTCATGGAATTACTAAAATGGTGAATTTTAAAAGTTTCTACTGTTCAAAAAAATCATCTTCACGCAATTCGTCATACAAAAGATCAAGTCCAATCAGCACTTTTTCTCGGTCTGACAAATCACCAATGATTTTACGGACTGGAGGAGGTAAGATCTTGGCTAGGGTTGGAGTTGCTAAAATTTTATCTTCTTCAGCTAATTGAGGGTTTTTAAGCACGTCAATTACCTTCAGAGCATAAACTCCTTGAAACTCTGTTTCTAAGATATTGTTGAGTGTCTTTAACGCTCTAACAGAGTTAGGGGTATTGCCAGCAACATAGAGCTTGAGAATGTAAGTTTTTTTCAGAGGACTCATGGATTTCAGCAAAGCACCTTAGTAAACAAGAATAAAGTAAACAAGAATAAAAAACTTATAGGCTGAATTGCAGACATAACTAAGCACCTCTAGGGATAGAACGACGATACATTTCGCATAGATGGGCAATCACATCAATTAAGGTGAGACGATAATCGAGCAGTATCTCTTCACTACGGCCTTCCAGTTTGAGTTGCTTGGCAATCTCATCCATTAGTTCCATGTGAATTTCTACAATCTGGGACACTGAAATATCGGCAATAAAGCTCATATCTACCAATGAATCAATTTTTTGATTAAGTGCCGTTTCTTCTAGAAAATAATTAAGGATAATCTCGCGATATGCTGACTTTAGTTGTTCTAGGAAATTCCGCCGTTCATCTGCAGACAAATGACGCAAAAAGTATTTGGGATCTCTTTTGTAATATAGACCCAGATACCCAAGGCGAGCCTTCAATTTATCGGCTAAACGCCGTTGCTGTAGTAAAAGAGCATTCTGGGTGGTTAACTGATTCACCAAGTCCACTGTTGAGGCATGAGCCGGAGGGGAATCACTTGGAGCCAGCTTCACAAAGCTCGAAATTGCTTTTCCAATAGAGATTGTCAGTTGATCGAGCTGAGTGATAGACAGTTGTACCACCGCTGCATGATAAGGCCCATTCAAACTTGGCAGTTGGATGGAGTTTGCTGTCTCAGTCGTACTTTTACCTCCTTCATCCCCTTGTGTCTCAGACTTTTGGGCAATTTCAAGATTTTCTACCTCTGTGCCTAACTCTGAGCTAAGGACAATGGCAGGCAATAAAATTGTGCGCTCCCGCAGCTTATAGCACAATTGTACTAAGGTTGGACTGTTTTGGAGGATAAGACAATCAATCCGCTGCTTTTCTTGATCCACAAATTGTAAGAATTCAGATTCAGATTGAAATTGCTGAACCGTATAGCGATCGCGAGCTACCCGATCATCCCCCTGATTGGAATCCTCTTCTAGGGATGGGGTTTGCTCCACAGACAGTGCATCATCTCTCAAGCACTGGAGAAGTGATTGAGAGAGTACCTCGGAACTTAAAAACGTACAAATCAATAACTGGGGATGCAAAACTCTGACGGATAAATAAAGGTTGAGTAATGGATTGTACTATTGTACTGAAAATGGCTCAGCAAGAAATAAGCTTCAAATAGAGTAATTTTCATGAATGGGTTGAGTTTGACTTATTTTTAAAGTGTTAATTGTAGTTGCTAAATCTTCTAATCATTGGATGATAGGTTCATAATTAAACTGTACAGGTATTCAGGCATTTGTATAGAGGGATTTGTATACAGAGATTTCCTCGCTTCCTGAATCGCAGATGATTGCCAGGTATGACCTAGGTTTGCCGAAGTGCTCTACATTCGCTGTGCAAACTTCCCGTTCTACACACCATCTGCTATTTTTTCTATTCTTTTCCCTGACTTCTTTTGCTTTTTATGCTCAAGTAACTGGCCTAAATCTCGTAGCTACTCTCAGCGTTCTCACCACCAAACTCTCTACCGAACAATTACATAACTTGCTGCAGGAATTGCAGTATTACACCAGGAGTCGATCTGCCTGTGTTAATGGACACGACCTCTTTACTGATCCAACTGCTGGATCAACTCCCCCTACCTCTGATGTTACAAACTAGTGCGGGTCAAGTTTTGACCCAAAACCGTGTTTGGCACCAGTACGTTGGAGAGTTGCAAGATCCGGATTGGATTAGGCAGGAAGCCGCTCCTTGGCTGGAATCGACTTCGAGTATGGAGAGTCCTAGCAGCATGGTTGGGGGCAGTT